>CAZRTY010000168.1:2985-4785 GCA_964603055.1 uncultured Rhodothermales bacterium
TGAAGACGGCCATTGTGATTGGCGCCGGTTTCGGCGGACTCGCCGTGGCCAACCGCTTGCAGGCCCTCGGCTTGCAGGTGACGCTGCTCGAGCGACGCGAGAAGGTGGGCGGAAGGGCCTATCAGCTCAAGGAGGGCGGATATACGTTCGACATGGGACCGAGCCTCATCACGGCGCCGAAGATCATCGAGGATATCTTCAAGGCGGCGGGCCGGCGGATGCAGGACTACGTCCGGATGCGCCCGCTTGACCCGTTCTATCGTGTCGTTTTCCACGATGGCACGAGCATCGACTACAGCGGCGATGCCGACGCCATGAAGCGGCAGATGGCACAATTCGATCCGAGCGATGCCGCACGCTATGGTGAGTTCATGGCGTCACTCCGTCCGATCTTTGACACCGTCATCACTGACGGACTCGGAGCATCGCCCTTCGACACGATGCGATCGATGCTCGACTTCCTGCCGCGCGCGCTGCGGCTCAAGGCCTACCAGCCCGTCGCGACCTACGTAAAGCGGTACTTCCGCGATTTCCGCCACCAATTTCTGTTCAGCTTCCATCCGTTGTTCATCGGCGGCAATCCATTCACCGCGCCGTCGGTCTATCTCATGATTCCGTACCTCGAAGCCTCGCAAGGCGTCTGGTATGCGAAAGGCGGGATGTACGCGCTCGTCGAGGGCCTGGCCGAGCTGTTCACCGATCAAGGAGGAGTGATCAGAACCAGAGCAGACGTCGCCACGGTTGTCGTCGAGAACGGATCAGCGACGGGCGTGCGGCTGGAGGATGGCGAGGAAGTACGCGCCGATATCGTTGTGAGCAACGCCGATGTCACGCACACGTATCGCGACCTGCTCGCGTCCGAACCTCGGCGAAAGTGGCGAGACCGAAAGCTGGAGCGGCTCGATTACTCGATGAGCTGCGTCCTCATTTACATGGGCGTGCGCAGGCAATACCCCGATCTCGCGCACCACACTATCGTCGTGTCGCAACGGTATCGCGAGTTGGTCGAAGATATTTTCTCCAGGAAGATCCTCGCCGACGACTTCAGCATCTACCTTCACACGCCGTCTCGAACCGATTCGTCCATGGCTCCGGAAGGAGGGGAGAGTATCTACGCACTGGTGCCGGTGCCGAACCTGAGCGCCGATATCGATTGGGAGCAGGAGGCCGAGCCGTTCACGCAGCGTGTTCTCGCGTTCCTGGAAGAATGGGGGCTGGATGGTCTGCGGGAGAATCTGGAGGTGTGCCGCACGTTCACCCCACTGGATTTCGAGAGCGAGCTGAAGGCCTATCAGGGGAATGCATTCGGCATCGAGCCAAAGCTCTCCCAAACGGCGTATTTCCGTCCGCACAACCGAAGCGAAGACATATCGAACCTCTACCTGGTCGGCGCAGGAACGCACCCCGGAGCGGGCGTCCCGGGCGTGATGTTGTCGGCGGAAGCCGTCATCAACACCATTCGCCGTGATCATCGCTTACCGGCGCTGGAGGCCGTCTAAAATGCAACCGAGCATGACAGAGCGGGTCGTCCTTGTCGACGAACAGGATCGGGAGATCAGCACCGAAGACAAGCTCGAGGTGCACCGGCAAGGACAGCTTCACCGGGACGTCCAGTGCATTTCCGCCGTGTTTCCGTTTGCGGTGGAGCAGCGCTCGGAACCTCCAGGTGCTGGACGGTTAACTGTTCGAAAGCTCTTCACTTGCCATGGGCGCCGCCGGCTTACTATTTTAGCCGCCCTACAGAGAAGTACGTGCCCGTAGCTCAGCTGGATAGAGCGTCTGACTACGGATCAGAAGGTC
>CAZRTY010000169.1:0-4770 GCA_964603055.1 uncultured Rhodothermales bacterium
CGCCCTTCCATCGGCGATGACGGCTGCGCGTAGTACCGCCGTGGGATGCGCCCGGCGAGGTAGGCCTGGCGGCCGGAGATCACGGCGTGCTTCATCGCCGTGGCCATCTGGACGGGATGCTTGGCCTCGGAGATGGCTGTGTTGAGCAGGATGCCGTCATAACCGAGCTCCATCGCCCTGTTGGCGTCGCTGGCCGTGCCGATGCCCGCGTCAACGATGAGCGGCGTATCCGGCACAAGTTCGCGGACCAGGCTGAGGTTGTACGGATTGACGAGGCCCATCCCGCTACCAATGGGAGACGCCAGGGGCATCACAGCGGCGCAGCCGAGATCGGCGAGTTTGCGGCACGTGATGGGATCGTCGTTGGAGTACGCGAGCACGGTGAAGCCGAGGTCGAGGAGCATCCGCGCGGCCTTGAGCAGCTGCTCGACATCGGGAAGCAGCATCTCGTCGTCGCCGATCACTTCGAGCTTGACGAGATCCGTCTCGAGCGCCTCGCGGGCGAGTTCGGCCACGAGCACGGCCTCCTTCGCCGTGTAGCAGCCGGCCGTATTCGGAAGCAGCGTGAGCCCGCGTTCACGCAGCAGCGCCAACACGCTCTCATCCGACTTATCGTACACGTTGACGCGCCGGATGGAAACCGTCACGAACTCCGCACCCGATGCCGCGATGGAGTCGAGCATCACCTGCGGGCTCGGATAGCGGCTCGTGCCAACCATCAGGCGCGACTTAAAGGCATACGATCCGATCTTCAGCTCGTCTGCCGTCTCGTTATCCAGAAGTAGTTCAGCCATATTTTGGACGTAAATGCCGCGGCGAGCCGCAACGGATGGAGCCGATAAGCGCCGTTGCCTCAGCCTCCCTGACGCGCCGTAATCACTTCGAGCCGGTCGTCGGCTTTGAGTGCAACGTCTTCCCAGCTTGCCCGGCGCACCACTTCATCATTCACGGCAACGGCTATGCCCTTCGAATGAAGCGGGTCGATGTCCATCGATCTGAGCAGATCGACGACGGTCTGCCCCGCCGTGATGGTCTTCGCGTCGCCGTTAACAGTTACCTGTACGTTGTCAGCCATAGCTCTGTATCAAAAGGAGGACTTAGCCTCGTTAGTTCGACTTAAAACGCAACGGTGAAAACGGCCCGGGCCATGGGGAGGTTTCTCTACCGAGGATGAGGCCGGCCGAGACGCGCGCGCTGAGCGGTGCGAGCATCACGCCGTGGCGGTAATGCCCTGTGGCCATGAAGACGCCTGGAGCGTTTGAAAAGCCGATAATGGGCTGGTGATCGCGGCTCGCCGGCCGAAGTCCGGCCCACGTATCGACCACGGGCAGGTCATAGATACCCGGCACGATCTCCCAGGCGCCCTCGAGGAGCTTGTAGAGCCCGCCGCCGGTCACGTCGGTGTCGAATCCCATTTCTTCGGAGGTCGCGCCAAGCAGCAGTCGGCCGCCGGGCTTCGGCACGAGGTAGCCATGCGGTCCTCTCACTACGTGGCCGAGCTCAAACGGCCGGATCATCTTTAGCTCGATCATTTGCCCTTTCACCGGCCGGACGGGCGGGCGGTCCTCCTTCGGAAGGCCTTCGATCTGGCGGCTCCACGCGCCCGCGGCCAGCACGACGACATCGCCGGCAACTTCCTCGCCACTCTCCAGGACCATTCGCGGACTGCGCTGGTCCGGCTCGATCGCGGCCACCGGTGCGTCTTCCCGCACCTCTCCGCCATGCTTGCGAATCGCTTCGATGAGCGCGAGGATGAGGCGGCGGTTGTCGACCTGGATATCGTCGGGAGAAAGCACGCCCGCCGTGACGCGGGGTGCGAGAAAGGGCTCTTGTTCGCGGGCCTCAGCGCCGGTTAACCACCGGACGTTCAGCCCTTCTTCCACCTGAAAATCGTACACCCGCCGAAGACGCTCACGGCTGTCGGCATCATCTGAGACCACGAGTGTACCCTCCGTACGAAGGCCCACGTCCATGCCCGAAGCGGACTCAAGGCGTTTGACGAACTCCGGCCATAGCTCCGTACTCTCACGGCTGAACCGATACAGATCCGGCTCTTCAAACTGGATTTCGGCGGCGGGGGCCAACATCCCTCCCGCCTGCCACGACGCCTGCCTTCCCGCCGTGCCCTTGTCGAACAGCACAACCTCGCATCCCGCCTGCACGAGTTCCCACCCGATGGTCAGGCCGATAACGCCTGCACCAGCAATCACAACTTTCGGAGCTTTGCCCATGGTATCCCGATTGATCGTCTAACGCTGTATTGTCAAAAGGAGGAGTCAGTGCTGCGACGGCTTACGTCGCGTGTTCGTTGCGGCGTTTTTCAGCACCGAGCAAGAAGCCGACACGGCGCCGGGCCAAGCGCCTGTCCATCAGCAATTGCGTATTCTAACGCCGAAGGTCGCCGATTCCGCCCTAATCTTATATGAATCTACAGACCGATATCCTGATCGTCGGCGCCGGATTGGCCGGAGCCTGTGCCGCTGTTCATCTTGCGCCGTCTCGAGATGTGATGTTGATTGACGCAGCGGGGCCGGCCGAAGGCGCATCGGGCGCAGGAGCCGGGCTTGCGAATCCATTTACCGGCAGGCGTGCAAAACCTGTGTGGCGCATGGAGGATGCGCGTGACGCCCTCGCAGAGACGGTCGAACTTTCGGACGCCCGCTCGCTGGTGCTCGACTACGGGATCCTGCGCCCGGCTGCATCCGCTGATCTCGCCGAGAAGATGCGCCAGGTCACGCGGGAGCACCGCCACCTGACATGCTGGCTCGATGCTGGGGATTGCCGGCGCCATTTCCCTCACGTCATCGCGCCTCATGGCGCGCTATTCCACAACGACGGAAGCGCGATCAACATCGGTGGCTTTTGTCTGGCACTTGTGAAGGCGGCCGAGAAGTTGGGCGCCGACGTTCGGATGCGGCATCGTCTTGTGGACATCAACGAGCATCCGCGAGGCGCTACGTGCCGCCTCAAAACGGACAATGGCGACGTCGAGGTAGACGCCGACATCGTCGTTCTGGCCACTGGCGACGGCTATCCCCTCTTCCCATATACGGCCGACCTGAACGTCCACCGCGTGAAAGGCCAGACGATATCGATCGATGGCATCGACCTCCCGCCACGTCATCCGCACGTCGCGGGGCTGGGCTATCTGGTGAATGAGGGAGCCGCGCCTGATGGAGAACCTGGCACGTCACCTCGGTTCGTCGCGGGTTCAACGTATGAGCATGCGTTTGCCGATGCACGACCAACGGAGGAGGCGACCTCCCACATTCTCACTAAAGTGAGTAAGTTCGTGCCTTCGGTTGCCGAGGGCACGGTGACGCAAAGCCGAGCCGGGATCCGGGTGACCGTGCCGGGCACGCGTATGCCGATGGTGGGCCCGGTTTCAACGTCGGACCGTGTGTGGGTTTTCACCGGACTCGGTGCGAAGGGGTTGATGACGGCGCCGCTGATCGCGCGCAGTCTTTCGGGGTGGCTGATGTCTCCATCAAATATTCCCACAGTCCTAATTCCGCGCGTTGCAGCCGGTTAGTCGAGAACGACACCTTACCAACCCGCCCTCGTCCGTAGGCAAAGCGCTTTTGTGAATGGGGCTGATCGTCAGACCGCTATTATGAAGCGAGCGCAATACTTCCTCGATTCCCGCGTAAGGGAATCACGGTCGCCGCAATAGCCCCAGAATCGTAAATTGAGGTGATCAAGATGCGAAGGATCTTTCTTTATCTTCGCTGCACGATGCCATTTTTGCGAACCAACAATTAGTCAGGAGGCATATACCATGGCCGAACTAACCACCACAAACACGGCCGATATGCTCGGCGACGAGGCGGAGTCGCTCCTCGATCACACGTGTCGCACGATCCCGAAGGAGAACCTGCACCTGCCGGGCCCCGACTTTGTCGAGCGCGTTTTCATCAGCTCGGACCGGAACGTTCGCGTACTGCGCAACCTGCAGTCCATCTTCGACCACGGACGTCTCGGTGGTACGGGTTACCTCTCGATTCTCCCCGTTGACCAGGGTATCGAGCACTCGGCCGGCGCGTCGTTTGCCAAGAACCCGGCGTACTTCGATCCGGAGAACATCGTGAAGCTCGCCATCGAAGGCGGTTGCAACGCAGTGGCATCCACGTACGGCGTGCTCGGGTCGGTTGCTCGTAAGTATGCGCACCGCATCCCGTTCATCATGAAGTTCAACCACAACGAGCTTCTTACCTATCCCAACACGTACGACCAGATCCTCTTCGGCGGCATCGAACAGGCGCACGACATGGGCTGCGCAGCCGTCGGTGCGACGATCTACTTCGGCGCGGCCGAGTCGAACCGTCAGCTTCAGGAAGTCTCTGAAGCGTTCGCGTACGCACACGAGCTGGGCATGGCCACGATCCTGTGGTGCTACATGCGCAACTCGGAGTTCAACATCGACGGCGTGAACCACGAGGGCAGCACCGACTTGACTGGTCAGGCCAACCACCTCGGCGTGACGATCGAGGCCGACATCATTAAGCAGAAACTTCCGGAGTCGAACGGCGGATACAAGGCGCTCAACGCGGGCGACTCCTCGTACGGCAAGCTCGACGAGCGCATCTACACGGAGCTCACGAGCGACCACCCGATCGACCTGACGCGTTACCAGGTGGCCAACTGCTACATGGGCCGCGCGGGGCTCATCAACTCGGGAGGCGGCTCGTCGGCGAACGACTTCCAGGAGGCTGTTCGGACGGCCGTCATCAACAAGCGCGCCGGTGGCATGGGCCTCATCTCGGGCCGCAA
>CAZRTY010000170.1:0-4758 GCA_964603055.1 uncultured Rhodothermales bacterium
CACCTCGTCGACTTGATCCACGGCGACGATCCTGCGGTGCCCGATTTCAGCCTCTGCTCGGGGCGGTCATATTCGTACGTCGAGGCGATCTACCAATTGCTCGGCCTTGAATTCCCTGTCCTCTTTGAAAGCGGAGGTGGGATGTTCGACCCGGCGACGTCTCAGATCACATGGAATCCCGCGCTGACACACGAAGCGCTCGACGCGCTCGACAACATCCGCGCCTGGATCAACAAGGAGTGCCTGCCCGGTTCAACCATGATGTTTGATCACGGCAAACGCACCCAGGCCGGCATCGTCGGGCCGGATCCTGATGAGATCGCCCGTACGGTGCCCCGGGTTCAGGCGTTCGTCTACGAGAATTTCAACGGCTTCCACGTTTTCGATACGCCCATCAGCATCGACGTCTCGGTCACCGATATCACAAAGCGTCAAGCGCTCGAATGGATATCAGATTTGCTGGATGTCCCGCTCGAGGCGATCGCATACATCGGCGATACCAACGGAGACATCCCCGCACTTGAGATCGTCGGCCGCTCGTACGCGCCCCAGAATGGTAGCGACGAAGTGAAGGAAATCGTGGACCGGGTAACGAAGGGCTCGGTGACGGCCGGCGTGATCGAGGCGTATGAAGAGGTGATTCAAGAAAACCGAGTGTCTGCCGATTTATCGGCGGCAGGGTCTTGATTTCCAGATACTTCCGGGTTTTCTTCGCAGCGCTGCGATTTCACATCTGTCACAACTATGAAGCGCTCAGGAACGCTCATCGCGCTCGTATTCGTCGCGCTGCCCTTACTCTCGGCCTTCGACCAGCCGTCGTTGTCGTTTAACGCCGAACCCGTCTCCGTCGAGGCGTCTGCCGCGACGCTCTATTACGTGACGGCGCGAAAGGCAACGATATTCCGGCGGTCAGACGGCTCACTACCGGTGCGCCAGGTAACGTTCCGAGATCAGGTGCACTTGGTTGAAAACGGCGATGCGATGAGCCTCGTCCGCACGGAGGATGGCGCGGAAGGGTATATCCGCACGGAAGACATATCCAACGTGTGGATCCGCGTGTCGAAGCGCCGCAGTGAAGTTCGGATTTATCGTGGGATGGACCTCCTGGCGACGTTTCCGGCGGATTTCGGTTTCAACACGTTCGCCAATAAAGAACGGCGGGGCAGTCTGGCGAGCCCTGATGACTGGCGCACGCCGGAAGGCGCATTTTACGTCGTACGCAAGAACCCCAGATCGCAATATCATCGGGCGTTCGTCCTGAATTACCCCACCGCATCAGATGCCGACCGCGGATATCGCCAGGGCCTCATTTCGCAGCGTGAGCGAGACGCGATCATCCGCGCCGAACAGAACGGCCAGGAGCCGCCGATGAACACCGCTCTCGGCGGGCTCATCGAGATCCACGGGCATGGCACCGGCGGCAATGAGAACTGGACACAGGGGTGCGTGGCGGTGAAGAACCTCCATATGGACCTCATGTGGAGTCTTGTCGATATCGGCACGCCGGTCTACATCGAGTCGTAATCGAGCGGTTCGACGTCGACAACAGGTTTCCGCAGCAATTGTGTGTTATGCATCGGGAAAACTGAATCCCACCCAGTACTTTTTGCGTAGGTTCGGGAAGACCCACCTGTAAAACATCTTCCCATGCGCCATATACACCGGATTGCCCCGCTGCTATTAGCGCTGATCGCGTCGACAGTTTTGTCCGTCGGATCGACAGTAGTAATTGCGCAGGAAGTCGATGAGGCGCGTTCGCCGAAGGAGCTTGCCTTCGAGCATGCGTCCGATGGGCCCGTCTACATCGTCCCTGTTGATGGGATGATCGACAACATGCTATGGCGCTACATCAACCGCGCGATTGGCGAAGCCGAAGCGAACGAGGCGTCCCTCGTTATCCTTCATATGGATACGTTTGGCGGGCTGGTCGAAGCCGCCGACAACATCAGAAAGCGGCTCCTGAACGCGTCGGTCCCGACGGTTGCGTTCGTTGATAAGAATGCGGCGTCAGCCGGCGCCTTGATCTCGTACGCCGCAGATCGCATCGTGATGGTGCCGGGAGCGTCGATCGGCGCAGCTACCGTGGTGGATGGCAGCGAGGGGCAGGCGATGCCGGACAAGTACCAGAGCTACATGCGGGGTTTGATGCGGTCGACGGCCGAGGCCCGCGGCCGCGATCCGAAGATCGCCGAAGCCATGGTCGACCAGAGCCTCGAGCTAATTGGGATCTCACCGGCGGGGCAGGTACTCACGTTGTCGTCGTCAGAAGCGCTGGGGTTAGGCGTGGCCGACGCCGTTCTGGCGGATAAGGAGGCGGTGATTGAGGGCTTCGGCCGATCCAATGCCGAAGTGGTCCAGCACCATGCGTCTCGTTCAGAGCGCGTGCTGAGGTTCTTTGGCTCGCCGGTGATACAGTCCATCCTCATGCTGATGATGCTCGGCGGATTGTACTTCGAGCTTCAGACACCGGGTGTTGGTTTCGCTGGTGCGATGGCCGCCCTTGGCGCGACGCTATTTTTCGCGCCGCATTATATGCTCGGCCTCGTCGACAGCTGGGAGTTCGTACTCTTCGTAATCGGCATCATTTTGATCCTGGCAGAGATCTTTGTTTTGCCTGGATTTGGGGTGGCAGGGATTTTGGGCATTGTGCTCACCGTCTTTTCGCTTGGCGCATCGCTCATCGGGAACGTCGGATTCGTCTTTCCGAGCGGTGCCGCCGTTACGTCGGCGATTTCGACGATGGCGGTGACGCTGGTATTGCTGATCGTCCTGATCTTCTCGCTAAGTCGATATCTACCGCACTCCGAGCGCTTCAACCGTTTGGTATTGGCGCCCGAGCTTTCGAGCGCAAGCGGCTATACGAGCGCTGACGAGAACGAGGCGCTGGTGGGCCGCATCGGGCGGGCGCTGACGCCACTACGTCCGTCGGGCACGGCCGACATCGACGGCGAGCGAATTGACGTTATCACATCAGGCGAGTACGTTCCATCCGGCGCAACCGTCCGCGTAAACAGAGTGCGGGGGAGCAGGGTAGAGGTGAGGCTGCACGACCCGGTCGCCGAAGGCACGTCTTCACCTTCCATCTCATAACGAGTGCCCGTGGAGTTCTTCCTTCCCATCGCAATCATCCTGGGCGGCCTCATCCTGGTGGCGGTCGAAGTCTACTTCGTGCCGGGCTTCAACGTAATCGGCATCTCGGGACTGCTCACGGTCGTGTTCGGGCTCGGCTACATGTTTGCCGAGCAAGGATTTACCGGTGGCATCCTCGCCGTCCTTGTGACATTAGGGGTAGGTGGAGTGCTGTTTTACACGGCGTGGCAATCGGGTGTGTGGGATCGATTCGTGTTGGCGGCCAGCCTTCGGACCGACGAAGAAGTGACCGCACGTGAGAACGAGGCGCGCTCGAAGTACCTCGGCAGAGTGGGACGTGCCGTTACACCGCTGCGTCCCACGGGCGTGGTCGAGATCGACGGCGAGCGAATCGAGGTGGCGACAGAGGGGGATTATATAGCTGCGGGGAGCGAGGTACGCGTAGTGGCGATGGACCGCCGCCGTTTCTTCGTACGGCTTGCGACGCTCGCCGCTGAGAAGCCGTCTTGAGTTTCACGCGGGCTTCTCTCGACAATGAGCAACGCTGCGACATTTCGTCTGTCTCTTGATCGACGCTCCGACACTCAGATGCCTCCTATGAAACGCGCCGTTCTTTTCCTGCTGACGCCCTTGCTGTTTCTACTTGCCGCCTGCGGTGGAGGATCATCATACAATCCTGGTGCACCCAACGGATGGGAAGCCGACGGGACAAAATGGTGGATAGAAGGAGTAGACACCTCCGTAGCGTTCCGTGATCTGACTTCGTTGCAGACGATGGATGTCGGAGCAAGCTATGCTCCTTTCGGTGCCGGTCAGGTGTTATCGAGCATCAGGCAGTCGCTCATCCGTGCGTACCGCAATCATCCTGAAGTCGTCGACTCTCTGTTCACACTCCGCGTGGCACCGCAGATTGAAGACAACTTCGAAGGTCGTGATCAGGAGGAGCTGAAGCGCGAGGCATATCAAACACTGACCAAGCACTTCCAGGAACCACGCACCACGTCGCGTCTCGGAGAGGACGTGCGCATCGTGTACCCTGACAGCTTGCGCGCGGCCGGTGTAAGTGGCCGGGTGAGAACGCAAGTCTATCTTAATGAGGAAGGCCAACCTGTGGCCGTCATTCTCCTCGACAGCGTGCACCCCGTGCTGGACGATATCGCCATGAAGGCGACCACCGAGATGAAGTGGCGGCCGGCGTATCTGCTCTCTCGCGGGCAGTGGGACGCCATCCCCGCCTGGGCGCGCTTCAACATCAACTTCGATACGCGGTGATGCGCCCCGCGTTAGCCGAGCGTCTTAGCCGAGCGCCACGTCCAGGATCATCATCACGGTGAATCCACCCATCGTGCCGAGCGTCGCGAGGTCGGTATTGCCGTGCCGCTGCGATTCGGGAATGAGCTCCTCGACGACCACGTAGATCATTGCGCCGGCAGCAAAAGCGAGCGCGTAGGGTAGGATAGGATCGACGGCGAGAACGGCAGCGGCGCCCAAAACGGCGGAGACAGGCTCAACCACGCCGGATAGCTGCCCGTACCAGAACGCCTTGCCCCTCGAAACACCTTCCCCACGGAGCGGCATCGACACCGCAGCGCCTTCAGGAAAGTTTTGAAGGCCGATTCCAAGAGCCAGTGCGATGGCACCGGCCAGTGTGGCACTCGTGGGGATGTC
>CAZRTY010000171.1:0-4715 GCA_964603055.1 uncultured Rhodothermales bacterium
AGGTTGTTACATAGAAATAAACACCGATGTGTTGGAAAAAGGTTGACACCTTCCGTCACGAGAGACTGGCTATGTCAATTCAGTGGTAACCCATACAAATGTTAGTATCGCTGTTTCATGCCACACAGATGGGAGCAAGTATATTTAAATAGGCTATGCACTATATGCATTATATATTGACGGCCATCGCGGTCACGATGCTATCCGCGTTGGTAGATACTCCTGTGAAGGATGTTGACCCTGTGGGGTCCTACATTAGCGAAGATTCACTACGAGTGTTGATCTTAGAAGAAGGCGGGTCCTATGTGCTGCGATCGACAAAGTTGTCAGAGCGAAAGAAGAGGTGGAGTCCAATATACACGCCAGAACATTGGATCCTAAGCTATGGGTCATGGCGGCAAGATGGTTCTTTTGTGGTGTTGAAGGTGAGTGGTGACGTGATGGGTAATTATATTGATATGCAGTTCACTGATATAGTGACGGACTCGGATAGCGTATCATTCACATTTGAAAGCCCATGTATATCAGATGAAGCATGTCGAAGCGAATATTCGTGTGAGATTTGGGTGACTGGTTCAAGTGGGAGTCCCCATCAGTTCGATTGCGTCTCCTTTGTACTGCCAAAGAATGAAGTATCCAATTCTCGGAATTTTAGATTTGTCGCAGTGCCTCAAGCGTTAACGAGGCGTCCTTATACCATTCAGCTAAATAGTCTTCGTTCGTTTCCGAGAGGTCCTCGGGGATTTCAAAGTAATGAATTCGTGGTTCGGTTAGATAAGTTCACTCCCGAGTATATCTACTATATACGCTTCGTAAACGAATACATGCCAATCGACGATGCAGGGGATATTTACGTAAGGGGAGTGCGGTATATAAAAATGGACGAGTAATTGGTTGATAGCCCAGTATATTCAGCCGTTCATCCGGGCTCAGCAACCGGGTTATGAGCATCTATCAGCCGGGGATGAGCAGTATTGATATGGCGCTCCCATTCGCGCTCAACTCTATTCCCTTGAGGGGAGCGTCGCGACGGGCTTTTTTTCGTCGTCCGGTATGAGTCCACTGAAATCGACCGAAGGGAGATTCACGACGCGAAGCGGAGTAAACATCCTCACGCCGTCGGGCGAGGTGATCGGACGGATGACGACGGGCGGTGCGGCCAGCTACTACCTCAAGGATCATCTCGGCTCCGTGCGGGCCGTGGTCAATGCCAGCGGCGCGGTTCTGGAAACCCGCGACTACTACCCCTACGGCCTCGAGATGCCGGGCCGCAGCTACCTATCGGGGACGAAGGCGAAGGAGAACTTCACTGGCCATGAGCTCGACGTCGAGAGCGGCCTCATCTACGCCGGCGCCCGGTACTACATGCCGAACATCGGACGCTGGACGAGCGTGGATCCGCTGGCGAGTGCGTATCCGGGCTGGAGTCCGTATAACTACGTATTAAATAACCCCCTGAGGTACACGGATCCGGATGGTAAAGAGGTCGTGCCTGTAGGAAATAGGGCCGAGGTTGCACTCATCAATCGATATCTTGCACGTCTTCAAACAAGCGAGACGGGAGCGGCCTTGTACAATATGCTTCATAGCAGATCTGAAGTCATTCGAATCCAGATAGGTAGCGTAGGTGATGAGCAAGTTCTGGGGAATACAAATGTCAAAGGGCGCAAGTCGGAGGGGTTACGCATCACTATTACCCTGGATGTAGATGACGTCGCTGCACAGGATGTGGCGACACAGGAAGGCACAATGGCTCATGAGATGCAGCACGCCGCGGACGCACTGATAATCACGGAGCAATATGCACAGGAGGTACATTCAACAGAAGAGCTTCCGCGGGATAAAAGGAGAGAAGCACCTCATGAACAGCGTGCTGAACGAACACGAGAGATTGTACAAGAAGAGATTCGGAAGGCTACACCGCAGATAATGCTTCCACTTCGGTCTTTGGATCAAAACGTTGGGCCAGAATGAACTATCCATTGAAATCCGTCTTGTTCGTGGTACTCGCTTTTGTGACGGGCCACTCTGCAATAGCCCAACCCACTGAGGGAGGACGTAGAGTCTCGCAACTCTACGTTGCTTATGTTGACTTGTACGGTTTTGTACGTCAGTGCGCAGATAGTTCTTTCGAGAAGTTATCATGCAGGCCTCTCTCACTGCCTTCGGGCCCAAACGATCTATCCGTAGACTATCATGCCAATTATATAGAACGCCTTGGATGTATTGATCTATACCGAGTATCCACGTTGTCTGCACATGAGGATTCGTGGTTTGTTGCTGTAGACGACTCCTTCAATGTATATCGCGTAGCGGGATTCTATCCGCGAACGACGGCATCTGATCCATCCCTTGCTGTCGTTGATGCTCTCCCAGTTTGCAAAGGAAACCTGTGGGCCGGTCATAAGCATGTCACATTGTCCATGCTCGAACCACTTGTGCCATTGTGGCTCGGTACGGACTTCCCTGGTGGCCATGTTGAAGCTGAATACTTGGATGCAGATGGTGACACGTTGCGGGTGAAACTTTCTTTACACGCAGACGAGTCTGGTATCAAAGAGCAATCAATACCCAAGGCGACGGTGGTGGTACGAATACCTCGTGAGGGTTTCCTAACCATCGAGAATAACCCCTGAGGACAATTGCGGGGAGTCTTCTGTGCGTGTTCGATGCTGTCTACTTCAAGCGTCTTTGGTAGAGGCGGGCGCCCTCTGGATTTCAGAACTGCCTGCTCCGGACGACGGCAATCCGGAGCCCAGTATAGGACACTGGAACCTCCTGACGTCCTCGGACGAGGTAGTTGGGCGGATGATGACGAGCGGCACGGCGAGCTACTACCTGAAGGACCACCTCGGCTCCGTGCGGGCCGTGGTCAATGCAAGCGGCGCGGTTCTGGAAACCCGCGACTACTACCCCTACGGCCTCGAGATGCCGGGCCGCAGCTTCGTCTCGGGCACGAAGGCGAAGGAGAACTTCACCGGGCATGAGCTCGACGCCGAGAGTGGCCTCCTCTACGCCGGGGCCCGCTACTACATGCCGAACATCGGCAGGTGGACGAGCGTGGACCCGTTGGCGCGTCAGTATCCTGCTCATAGCCCGTACGTATATGTCGCGAATAACCCTCTCCGTTACATAGATCCCGACGGAAGAGAATGGCTAACACCAGAAGACGAACGGAAAGCCCAACGACTGCAGCGGCATATGGAAAGGAGGATTGCCAGCCTTGAGCGTCAGAATACCAGATTGCAACAGCGGCTGGAAAGTGCTGAAGCGAAGGGGAATGATCAGCGAGTCGCCAGATTGCGAGACCGCATGGACGACAACTCAGAGCAGATAACGCACCTTTCGGGTGGAATAGGAGAGCTGCAGCATTTGGGAGAAACGAGCGATTTTGTGTTTACGTTCAGTGCGACCGAATCGAATGGCCATGTGCGACTCCTTAGTGAGGACGGGTCAGGCGGAAAACCATTGATCGCGCTCGAGCACTCGTCCATGGCTATCGCAGCGCACGAGGCCCGACATGCATATGAGTACATCACGACGGGAATATCGCGGGGGACGATGAGATTCAGCCCGGACGCCGGTAACCTGCTGGTATATACCAGTTTAGGCGCGGCCGCTCAAGGTGAGACGCGCGCGTATCGCTTGCAGTATTCATTCTCGCGAGCAAGTTTGCAAGGTTTCTCCCCGCCACGAGGAGTTAGAGGGATTACGCCGGAATGGATTAGATCGATGCCAGGGAATCCATATGGCTTCTAGTCGGGCTCTTTTAGATCCTATTCATATGAAAATACTTACAATTGGAATGCTCATCACGAACCTCTGTGGAGTGGCTTCCGTGTTTGCCCAGAATACGACCGGAGGATCTGTATATGTAGATGTAGACAATACGAGGCAGATCGTACTGTCGGGTGACGGTGCGTTTTCCCTAAAGTACACCTCGGACCACCTCGCCTCGCACGCAACGTGGCGCTTGAGGCAGATTAGCTACGGTATGTGGCGCCGCGAAGGCGACTTTGTGGTTTTAAATTCTTCAGAGGAGTTCATGTCAGACCGTCTTGCGATTTACGGCGAAGAAAATGTAGACGATTCTGTGGAGGGTATTAGAATTGAGGTATCGAATCCTTACGAAAAGGCTTTTGGGGGTGAACCTAGGCGTTTGTTTAGGTATAGATTGTACATAGACACAAATAATGAGGAAATATCAGGAGAGATTATGATGGATGGCAGCTGTATAACCATTCCTATTGATAGTGGTGTTATTGTTAATGGCTTGTGGGTGTTTGTTGTTCCGGATCCTTATCTGTATCCTGCTGGACTCGCTTTTAATTTTCTTCGTACTGAATACTATTCAGTCAACAATGGGGCGACAAACTGGTTCAGGCTTGATATTCCTTCCCTCGACATAGAGTATATTGGACTGGTGAGGTTCAGTGAGGAGTACGTTAGAATAACAAGCGATGGAGCTCTTGTACTTCGTGGAAAGAAGTTCGTCTTCAGGGATGGATCTGTACTTCGGTAGCAGAATAAAGTCCCTCCAGGCTCCAGCCGTCAGGGGAGCGCCGGCCCCGCACAGATCCACGCGCCGGCGCACCCCTGCCGGGCGCCGGTTACTGGAACCTCCTCACGTCTTCCGGCGAGGTGGTCGGGCGGATGACAACGGGCGGCGCGGTGAGCTACTACCTGAAGGACCACCTCGGCTCCGTGCGGGCCGT
>CAZRTY010000172.1:0-4711 GCA_964603055.1 uncultured Rhodothermales bacterium
GCCGTCGCCGTCAAGACACTTCCTCATTTTGACGGACTTGAGTATCCGCACTACGCCACCGAGCACAGTGCCGGGATGGATCTTCGCGCCGCACTGGCCGAAGGAGAGTCGGTCTCGCTGCTTCCCGGCGAGCGTGCCCTCGTACCGACGGGGCTTCAAATCGCCCTCCCGACGGGATACGAAGCCCAGGTTCGGCCTCGCAGCGGGCTCGCCGTCAAGCACGGCGTCACCGTCCTGAACAGTCCGGGTACAATCGATGCCGACTATCGCGGCGAAGTCAAGGTGATCCTCGTCAACCTTGGTACAGAGCCGTTCGTCATCGAGCGCGGCGAGCGGATCGCCCAGATGGTCGTTGCCCGCCACGCCCACGTCGAGTGGCAGGAGCAGGACGCCCTCGCCGAGACGGTCCGTGGGTCAGGGGGGTTTGGGAGTACGGGGAAGTAGAGGCCCGGGAGGATTGCTCTCATTCCTCCACTGTTGGCCGAAGGGCTTTGTTAGCGGGTCTTAATTTCCCAAAAGCACCGAGCAATCGCGTCCTTCGACCGACACGACCTTCCGCACCTCCCGTTCAAGCCCTGACCAGTAGTTTCGGACAGTTGCCTCGATAACGATACCGTCGTTTTCAGGCGGCACTGCGAGCACGATTTCGGGCGTCCGGATTGGGGTCGGGCCGTGTACAATCACGGCGTCGCTATCCGAACAATCGAGAAAGCTGTACTCGAACCGCTCAGCAATGTAGGTCGTGTTAAGTGGCGTGAGATCGAGTCGCCAGCCGCCGGTACGGCCGTATGGAAGTACTCTCGGACCTTGAATCGCGACATCAAAGCGCGATTGAGACGTCACGTCATGAAACTCCATGCCGAGCGTATTGACGCGCGGATGGATCGATCGAAGGGCCTGAACCTGCTCAAGGACCTCATCGATAGAAATATGGTGCCGCGTGTGATAGTACCAGTCCACTTCTAACGAAAGGTCAGTGCTCAGGTGCTGCTCCTGACCGTCACTGTAGAGCCCGAATAGGGCTATTACGGGTCGGGGCGGACTGAAATTCGATATTCGAATCGGCGTGACGCTGTAAACGCCCCGGCGACTTTCAACAGCGCCAGCAGCATAACGGCCGTCAGCTGAGCGAAGCGAGTATTCGACAAACTCGCGCGGCTGAATGCTGATGCTCATGATCCAGTCCCGATCGAACAGCACCTCCCGGCAGTCGGCAAGGTGCGTCCACTGGCCATCGCCCGAGCCTTCGACACACTGGAGATCGCCTGATCGGACGCCATACCGCCCATCGATTACGGCTTCGAAGCTTCGAAAGTCGTCTCCGTCGCGGCGCATGCGCTTGCCGAGGTAGTTCGTGACACCGAAGTCAACGCGGTTGTTGCCGGTGTATGACCGACTAAACGATTCGATGTCGGTCTCCGATAGGTAGGCGAGCCAGTACGAGCCCTGATCGATCATCAACACGTCAATGCCGCTCGTCCAGAATGCCTGGATGTAATTGCCCTGCTCTGGCAACGAGTTCATGCGGATGCGCGCTGCATACGTTCCACCCCCGGTGACGAAGCCGCTGCTTATTGCAGGAAGCCTGCGGTGTTCGCTGCCACCGGTGACGCCTCCTGCTGGGACGATGAGCGAGATGCGCCCGTCATCAATCGTCTCAACACCACATAAAGAGCAACTGAAATTCAAATCGTCCCAGTTGAAGCGGCGCCAGGCTCGGGCACGCTGCAAACCGTCGGGGGTCATCCATTCGTTGCTACCGAAGACGGAGCCATCGAAATTTTGACGACCCGCCCGGTATCGTGACAGATTGAAATCAGCAGAGTCGTACTCAAAATCGTCAAAGATGGCGGGTAAAACATCAGGAGTTTGCCCGGCTACCAAAGAGGGATAAACAAGCAACGTCAGCAGCGCTATCGAAGCCTTGACCGTCATTTCTAGAGGATCATTAATCATCAACTTTCCGCTAGTCCGTCGATGAGTTCAATCCACTTCCTCCGCACCACGTCAGGGTGAAACTGTCCCTCGAAGCGCCCGCGAGCATCAACCGACATTCTCAACCACCTCTCTGGCTGCATCAAATTTCTGATGGCTGCAGCGATCGCTTCGGGCGACCGAGGACTGACGAGGAAACCCTCCGTCCCATGCTCAATCATCAACGGGATACCTCGATGCCGGGTCGAGATAACAGGAGTACCAGCACTTAATGCCTCGATGATTGATAACGGTTGAGCCTCGTTCTTATAGTACGTGGGCAAGACAAATGCATCGGCGCTGAGGTGAAGACGGCGAATCTCGTCTCGATCGGCGACACCCGGTATCATCTGGATACTTTGCGCAAGATGACGTTCTGCAACCCTGCGGTGGAAGGCATCCTCAGCGTGACGCGACGGCCATCGTCCGACGAATATGGTTTCTACAGATGCCCCAGATTCGAGCAGGATGGCCGTAGCCTCAAGTAGTTCGCCGTATCCCTTACTCTCGATCATATTGCTGATGTAAACCAGCCGAAAAGGAGAGGCGGGGGAATGTGCCTGTTTACCTTCTACCTCGGCCTTACTGCTCGTGACCGATGCCTCGATCACGTTCGGTATCGCAAATCGTTTCTGATTGGGAATCCAATCGGCGCATGCAGCGGAAAGCTTGGCGTCGTTAAACACGAATACGTCGACATGCCGCACAAGGCGACTTGCTGTCAAACGTGTCGCCGGGCTTTCGAAGAGCTTTTCGAAGTTACCGCGGTGCACGATCGCGACGAGCTTTTGATCGGGGCGTTTGTGGCGGACTACCGTGAGCAAGTCCCGAAAATGTCCGAGAAAGTCCGGGGATACCGCCGGCCACAGAATTACGTCACCAGGCCTCCGCTTCATGGCGTCTCGATTTCGTCTCGAAAGGCTGAAATAGTGTCGCCAGCGCCCAGGAACGAGCCACGAATTAGCCTGTAGCCTGCCCCGCTCCTCAAAGTTCGTGTTTAGACGCTCGATCGGATACGCGTCTCCGAGTAAATCCGCGAGGCGCAGTGTTGCTACCGACTGCCCGTCAACAGGCGGAGGAAAGCGGCCGAGAATGATGACTGGGGTCTGTTCTGGTGCCGTCATAAACCTCCGTCATGATTCGTCATCCTTATAACCTGCTCGAACCGGTCCGCGATGGTTGATATGTCGAAGGTTTCTTCGGCATAAGCCCTGGCCCTCTGCCCCGTCTCCAGTCGGCGCTGTTCGTTGGTCAGCAGCTTCTTTGCTTCGCGAATAAAAGCGCTGGAGTCACTGGGCTCAACGACCACGCCCGCGCCAGCCTCTTGGACAATCTTCGATGCCAGGTTCTCGGAGGGAACGGCGAGCAGCAGTGGCCGCGCGGCAGTCAGGTAGGATAGCACCTTAGACGGGACGGAAAATACACCGGCGTCGGGTTCGAGGATGGCCACAAGGATGTCGGCCGTACCCATTACCGCAGGCATGTCCTCAAAGGATTGAAAACCCAGAATAATTAAATTCGTAAGGTCCAGTTCCTTCTTTTGTACCTGAAGCCAGTCTGCGCCTGCTCCCTGCGAAGTGACCACCACCCGAACGTTTGGCTCGTTCCGGAGGGAGGTTGCCAGTTCAACCAGAAGCTGCGGATTATGCTTCATCCCCAGCGTTCCGGTATAGATAAGGCATTGTTTATCAACCAGATCATGCCGCCTCGCCCACTCGTTGTCACGACTTACAGAAGGCAGTTCCTCGAGGGGCGCCCAGTTTTCGATGACATGGGTTGCGGTCGATATTCCCCAGGCGTCGAAGAGCGGCCGGAAGTCCTGCGTGATGACGACGAGGGTGTCACTGGTTGAGAGCAGTCTCCGCTCTAGACGTTGGTAGAAGGATCCAGCTGTCGCGGCAAGTAAGCGGCTCTTCTCCCCGAGTATTCGCTTCGTTGCCTCACCGATAACGTCTTGTACCCAAAATACAAACCGGGTCGACCGGGCCTTCGCCGCTCTGAGAAGCATTCGCTGCGCATCGAGCGGAGTATTACCTGACACCACGACATCCGGCTGAAAGTCGATCATCGCCGCAACTGCGCGACGTCCGTACTCACGTTCTTGTTGCCACCGCTTGACGAACTGTGATTTGCGCACCGCCTCGTCAAGTGAAACGCCCTGTACTTGAAAGGAAGACGGGTCGTCCGACCGGCGGAGGAGGCTTCCCTGCGGAGTCGTGGAAAGCGAGGCGCAGTACAGATGCAGCACATCATGCCTTCGCGAAGCAAGTTCGCGGCTCAACTGTATCTGGAACGGATGACCGGCGAAGTCGTGGATGAGCACGCGCATAACAGGCTGTTGAAAAATGCTAATTGTTCAGGCGGCAGAAATATTTCGCAGATCAAGGCGTCCGACTAGACGCGAATGAGACGTACCGCCGTACGTTGTCGTGAGCGGCGAGATAGGACAACGTGGACATACGGAATATTCCAACAGCCTGATAGGCTCGCAAATGATTTAGCTCAGACTCAGAAGAAACAACCGCCAGCTATAGCCACGCGCTTCCTACTACTATTCGATTCATTATTGACAGAAAGCAATCTGATATCTTTATGGGAATCAACTCGGAGTCGATAAAAAACGGCGTCAGGCACGTGTTACGTGTGGTCAGGGCAATGAGGGGCCGTGAGATTCTAACCCGTCGTGATGTACGGATTTCGACCAGGAAGTATGGATATCAAGAAGGGGAAGGAGGCT
>CAZRTY010000173.1:0-4641 GCA_964603055.1 uncultured Rhodothermales bacterium
GGGCTGGGCCGGTCGATGCGGATCAGGCTTCGACACGTGTGTGGTTTAGGGTCACCTCAACTCCGCGAAGCTCGGCCAGTCCGCGCAGGCGGCCTATGGCGGAGTATCCCGGATTGGTGTGTTTATGCAGATCGTCGAGCATCTGGTGTCCGTGATCGGGGCGCATCGGGATCACACTATCGGCGCGGCCTTCGGCCTTGCGCCGCCGCTCTTCTTCGATCAGCGCGCGAACGACGCCGACCATGTCGACATCGCCATCAAGGTGATCGGCTTCGTAAAAGCTGCCGTCGGCATCGCGAATGGTGCTGCGCAGATGCGCGAAGTGGATGCGGCTGCCGAGGCGCTGCGCCATCCCTACCAGATCATTATCCGCACGCACGCCATACGAGCCGGTGCAGTATGTGAGTCCGTTCTCCGGCAGATCAACGGCCTCGAGCAGTGCGTTGACGTCGGCTTCGGTGCTCACCACGCGGGGCAGGCCGAGAATTGAGAACGGCGGGTCATCGGGATGGATGGCCATCCGGACGCCGGCTTCGGCCGCCACGGGCACGACTTCCTTCAGAAAGTAAATCAGGTTCTCGCGGAGGCCATTGGCGTCGATGTCATCGTAGGTCGCCAGGACGTCGCGGAATGAATCAACGGTATACGATTCTTCGGAGCCCGGGAGTCCGGCGATGATGTTGGCCGTCAGCAAATCGCGCTCGGCCCCGGTCATGGCATCGTAGCGCTCGCGGGCACGCCGTGCGATGTCCTCGCCGTAGGTCTCCTCCGCACCCTCGCGCTTCAGGATGAAAAGCTCGAATGCCGCCATCTCGACCTGGTCGTACCGAAGCGCCTTCGATCCATCAGCAACTTCGTATTTGAGGTCGGTGCGCGTCCAGTCGACGACGGGCATAAAGTTGTAGCACACGATCTCGATTCCGCAGGCGCCTAAGTTGCGCAGTGTCTGCTTGTACGCTTCGATGTAGCGGTCGCGGCCGGGCGCGCCCGTTTTAATGGCCTCGTGTACCGGCACGCTCTCGACCACCGCCCAGTGGAGCTTCCAGGCGTGGTTGCCGCCTTCGATGAGTTGTTGCCGCTCGCGGATGGCATCGACCGACCAGACTTCGCCGTTCGGTATATCGTGCAGTGCCGTAACAATGCCGGTGGCGCCGGCCTGGCGGATGTCCGACAAACTAACCGGGTCGGCCGGGCCGTACCATCTCCAGGAGTGAAGCATGTTTTCTTGATCCTTTGAAGGTTGAAAATATAAACGACCGCGTCAGACGCCGCTAAACATCGAGAAGCCACCGTCAATAGGCACGACCACGCCCGTCACAAATGAGGAGGCGTCGGTGAGGAGCCAGTGAATCGTACCGCAGAGTTCTTCCGCGCGCCCGAACCGGCCCATGGGTGTCTGCCGAATGACCTTGTCGCCCCGCTCAGTGGGTGATCCGTCTTCGTTGAGAAGGAGCCTGCGGTTCTGGTCGCCGATGAAGAAGCCCGGTGCGATGGCGTTCACACGGATGCCCTCGCCATAGCGAAGTGACAGCTCTGCCGCCATCCAACGGGTGATGCTGTCGATGGCACCCTTCGCAGCCGAGTACCCCGCCACGCGCGTCACCGCCCGCTGCGCCGTCATCGACGAGAAGTTGATGATGCTGCCTCGGCCGTTTAGCGTCATCTTCTCGGCAAAGACAATCGTTGGCAGCACGCTGCCCGTCAGGTTCAGGTCGGTGACTTTCTTGAAGTCATCGGCCGAGAGTTCGAACAGATCCTGGTCCGGGCCAACCGTTGCGCCCGGCATGTTGCCGCCCGCCGCATTCAGCAGCGCGTCAATCCGGCCCCACTTATCGAGGATGGCGTCGCGAACTTCCACCAGGCGCTCACGCGACAGGACGTCGGCCGCAAATGCAATCGCCTCGCCACCTTCGGCCCGGAGCATCTCCGCACGGCGTTCGGCCAACTCTTCTCGCAGGTCGAGCACGGCAATGCGTGCGCCGTGGCCTGCCAGGTATGAGGCAATCGTTCCACCCAGCACGCCGCCTCCGCCGGTGATAACAACCACCTGATCGGTGAGGTCGAAGATCGTGTCCTTAAATGCGGCGGCCGATGAACCGGTTGAGCCGGATGGTGCTTGCTGAGTCATGGATAAAAACGGGTAGTGGGCGAAGAATTACTGAGACCGGTACGGCTTTAACTGGATGAAAACGTGAGAACGGCCTGGACTGTGCTCCCACAAGAACGGCGGACGACCAGCTCGGGCGTCAGCGTTTTCTTGCGTGGCGTCTCGCGGCCTGCGATGCGCGCCAGCAACATCTCGACGGCCTCTACACCAATGCGGTCGGTGGGCTGCCGAACGGTTGTGAGCGGCACCGGCGCATACTGGCTTCGAGCGATGTCGTCAAACCCGACGATCGCCACGTCGTCCGGCACCGACACGCCGCCGTCGAGCAGCGCGTGCATCATGCCGATCGCCAGCAAGTCGTTATACGCGAACACGGCGTCGGGCCGATCCTCAGACTGGACGATCTCCTGCCCGATCTTATAACCCGATGTGAAGTGATTCCACTCACCTTCCTCGCGCATCAGGTAGATGGTGGGCTCGTCGCCAATCTCTCCTGCTTCGCCAACCGCCCGCTCAAATCCGCGCTGCCTGAGCTGAGACAGGCGGTTGTTCTGCTCCGCAGCGAGGTACGCCAGACGCCGCCGCCCCTGATCAATCAGATGGTGCGTCGCCAGATAAGCGCCCTGCTCATGGTCCGATCCCACGAAATAAACATCCGGATCATCCACAAATGAGACCATGACGTATGGAAAACCGGTGTCGTGCACCTTGCGGATCGTCGGCGTCACGTGGTGCTCCGGATGCATCGACGCAATCACCAGCCCGTCCGCGCCTATGCTCTGAAAATGCTCGAGCTGCCGCGCCTCTTTCCCCTGCCGATCGCCGACCGTCGACAGCATCAGGCTATAGCCCGCATCGTACGCTTTCTCCTCCACGGCCTGCACGATGAGCGAGAAAAATGGACTCTTGATGTCGTTCAGCACCATCCCGATCACGTGGTGGGGCAGCGCCGGCTTCGATGACGGCGTCGACCGCGCCACGAACGTTCCCTTGCCGACGCGGCCGTAAACCAAACCATCGTCCGCAAGCTGGGTCAGTGCGTGCTTGATCGTGATGAGGCTCACCCCGAACCGCACGGCCAGCTCGCGATGCGTGCCCAGCCGCTCGCCGGGCGCCACGTCTCCACGCGTGATGGAGGCGCGCAGCTCATCGGCTACCTGCTGGTAAAGCGGTTCGTTATTGGTGGGATCGACGGCCATGCATTACTACCGCATTCGCAACGGGCAAAGATTCCGCATCATAATGATCATATTGAATATATACAATACGGCCGCCGCCGGTGAAGGCGGCGCAGCGTCGGACGCTTTCGAACGACTGCTGGCTCGAACGTCTATCGGCTCGAGAGCCTATTGCATGGACGAGGGCGGCACCAGATCATTCAGCCGCATGTACGTCACGATGTTGCCGTAGTGCTCGAAATTATGCGCGCTGTTGAAGGCCAGTATCGCCGAGGCTGCCATCGGCGTGCCGAAGAGATTGCGCACCTCGGCACCTGCCTCATCGGTCATGTTGTCGTAGACGTTCCCGCAGTACTCGAGCGATGCACGCAGCGCGGCGAGGATATCATCTTTCGTCGTGGCCTCTGCCTCATAATTCACCGGCGAGGGGTTGTCCTCACCCGCCGCGATCGAGCAAAACATGTACTGCGCCCCAACGATATGCGCCAGCAATTGCCCCGTCGTGCGCACATCGTCCGTCGCCCGGAACGCGTACATATCGTCGTCGAGCATCTCCGCCGCCTGCAGCACGTAGTTGGCCGTGATGTCGTGCAATCCTCTGAGCGACGATACCACCGGATCCTCCGGCGCGTCAGTTTGTGCCAGCGCAGCGGGCGCCAGAAGCAGCAGCAAGCAGATCGATAGAATAGATTTCATGGCAGGTGTGGTTGAGTGTTCGCGCAGGCCGGATGCTCCGGCGATGCGTCTTTCTGGTTGGATGTTTTGGGGAGAACCCGGGTAAGGCCCCGCCGGGGTTTACTGCGGTGCACCGGGACGGGTTAAGCCTGCGCCTTGCTCGCTCAGCTCTTTCGCCAATCGCCGGACGCACAGAAAAACCGTCCCGCTTGTTGCGACGTTCTTCGATCAAACCGCCCAATACATCCGAAGCGGGTGAGCGAACACAGAATAAACGCTGAACGCCAGTCAGTCCAGACGGCAGCGAACTTTCGGGCCGCCAGCCGCACACTTACCGATGACACGTCCGGCACGCGCGGTAATCGTGCGCTTCGGCGTCGTCGCGGTCTACAAAGTAGATGCGGTTCGCCTGCCGGATCCGGCTCGCGTGCGAGCACGACGGCCGATGAAAGACGCGGCCGGATAGCGAGGCGACGAGCGCGTCGCTGCCCGGCGCCGCCCGAAATACCTGAGGAGCTTCCGGCGACAAGGCGTGCAACACGTCGTCCGCCCACAGTCCGCGAGCTTCCTCTCGAGCCCGGCGCTCCAGTTCCCGAAACTCGTCGATGTACACAAAGGGATAAGCCGTGTACGTATTGGCGTAGCCCTCGGCCACCATCTGCCGGTTGACCATGTAATCCT
>CAZRTY010000174.1:0-3164 GCA_964603055.1 uncultured Rhodothermales bacterium
CCGTATCGGGTGCTGACGTACGGTCTCTGGCGCAACGATTACGACTGGCCGCAGCGTCGAGACAACTTCATCGCGGCACTCGAGAACGCGCAGCCTGACATCCTCTGCCTCCAGGACGTCGTGATGACCGCTGAGGAAAACCAGGTAGCTCAAATTGCCGACAGTCTGGGTTATGACTGGAGATTTGCGTCGACGGATACAAGCGGAATGGGTCATGGCGTTGCCATCTTGGCCCGCGATTCCTTGCGGAGCACCACGGAGTACGTCGTTGGGGATTCATTGTCCGTGGCACCCGTCATAACCGCCGATGCCGATCTGGGCGGCCATCAGATCAGCGTTTACTGCACCATGCTTGATCCGGTTGATACAGATTCTGCCGCTGGGCATCGCCAGGTGCAAGTCGACGAGCTTGTGGAATTGGTCGACACGAGGCGCCGTGCGCAGCCGTCCATCGTACTGGGCAATTTTTTCGCCGAGCCGGGTGCCGCGGAACTCAGTGCCATTCAGGATGCGCTCGAAGATCCTTTTGTGGACGTGTTCGGCAACGACCGCCCGTCGACGCAAAACCCCTTCGTTGGTCATCGCCCGCGCTGGACGAGCTACATCTTCCTTTCCCCACGCTTCCCGCTTAACGTGTATGGAGGCAGAATCGTGCTTAACGAGCGTGGCGACGCGGATATCTGGATGTCTGATCAGTTCGGCGTCGTCCTCGAGCTTCTGCCGGAGCGCGAGCCGGCTCGCGCTCCGGCAGCTGCAACGCCATAGCGTAGCGATATTTCTGCGCTTGTAAAGCGTCTGGTACGAGCGGATATACCGCGCGCGTCTCGGGTTTACCGTGTCAAAGCCTACGAGTAAACACAAAGCGAGACGCGAGCAATGATCGATTCGGCCGGTGCCAGTGCGCCACATGTTCAGTCGGTGAGGGAGGATTTTAGCGGGGGCGACCTGGCCAGGATGACGCCGTTGATCAACGTGCTGTCGAACGGTCGCCTGGCGGTGGTTTCGACGTCGTCCGGCGCATCCAGAATGATGCACGATGGATTTCCCGTCACGCGCTGGGAGGCCGATGAGACGTCGAGCCTCGGCCGGCGCACGTTCATTCGCGATGTCGAGTCGGGCCGTGTGTGGTCACTGGATGGAGACGGCGACCATCCCGACGATGTGCTTGTATCGTTGGATGCCGGGCTGACGGAAATATCGAGAACGGCCTCCGGCATCGAGACGACCACGTCGATCATCGTTTTGTCCGATTCGGATATCGAGGCGCGGCGCATCAGTATTCGTAATACCACGTCGTCAACTCGCTCTCTCGAAGTGTTGTCGATCCTTGATCTGGCCGGCGGGGGGGATGAGGTGCTCCCATCGAGTGGATCCGGTGCTCCTTCAAGGTTCTTGCTCATTGGGAAGGAAGGCACGCGGCGTGTCGGCATAGAGACGCGCGGCCCAGGGTCGGTTCAGACGTCAGTGATTCGCACGTCCGACGTCCTGAACGTGACGTACGCGACGTTCGACCGGATTGGTCGGGGCTCGCCCGGACGCTCGAGCTCAGAACGGATGTCGCTAGCTACGTTGTGCCGCATCACGCTGGGCCCGTCAGAAGACGCCCAGATTGACGTCTTTACACTTGTGTCCAAAGAGGATAGCGTCGAGCCACTGTTACCGAAAGGGTCGTCATTCGACTTCGACATCGAGATAAGAAACAGCGCGGGCCGGGAAGTAGAGCGGATGCTCATGCACCACGTCCGCCCGGATCATGTCAGATACTTTCGGCGCATAGGAGGAGCCATTGCATTCGACCTGCCGCAGTTCCGTGCTCCCGCAGATCTCGTCCGGCGACTACGGGTGCCGATTCATCAGATCGAGCAGCACGGACTCGAAGTAGGCCGTCCGGCGATCGTAGCGCGCGTGGCCGATGAGACCGAGATGAAGCTCGTTCGGTGCCTCTTGACGGCGCACCGCTACTGGAGGAGTTCCGCAATCCCGGTCGACCTGATGTTCTTGAATGACCGCAGCGAGACGGAAAGTGCCGAGAAGCTGCAGATGCTGATCGAAAATGAGGCAAATGAGTACGACGCCGCGCTATACGAGCGGGGTGGCGTTTTGTCGGAGTATGCGGACGATATTCTGCATGAGGATCAGATCGCCATACAGGCTTATGCGAGCTTACTCGCGCCCGGCGAATTACCGCGTACCGTCGATTTTCACTATACCGATTCGGAGGAAACCACCGATCGGTACGTGGAGGACGCACCAAGAGCGTCGCACGATGAGCCCACCCGACATATCCGGACCAGCTTCTCCGGCGACACCATAGAGGTCGGCGGCGCCGGTGAAACGAGTGGCGACCATCTGGCATTGGGCCAACATGGCGAAGTGAGTGAGGGGGCAAGCCGTGCTTCCATTCGGGCCACGCAGTCGTTCTACCTGCGCAATGAGACTGAGCGGTCTTATCGCACATTGTCGCCCGCCAACGCTGGATCAGCCGGAGTACATGATGGCGGAGGCTCAGTCAGTTCTGAGTTGACCGTTGTCGTGAAGCCCGATCACGCACTGCAAATCGCGCGACTAACGTTGCGAAACGAGCATTCTGAAGATCGAATGGTGTCGGCATTCATGATGTCCGAAATCGCGTTCGGCGTTAACCCGGCGCTCAGCCGTCGCTTCTCGTGTGCTACGTGGTTACCACGGGATAAGGCGCTGCTCATGCACAATGGCATGGAGGAAGACCATCGAGAGGGAGGCCTGTTCGTCGCCGTTCGATCGAAACGCGCTGAGGTATTGTTCTCTTCCGATAGGTCGGCCTTCGTCGGCCCTAATGGGAGCACGCATCACCCGCTGCTTGTTCGAAGCGGGCGGGACCTGGACAACACCGTGGGAGATTGCGTGGCTTCTGCGCTGTTATTCCAGGCACGAGTCGAACTGCAAGCCGGGGAATCGGCGTCCATCGATTTTATGATGGGACGAGCCGAGAGCGAGCGAGAGGTCCGGCGCCTGATCAAAGCAGCGGATCCGAGTCGTTTGTTTGAGGCGGCATAATCCGACGAACGAATAGATTATAGGATCGAGATGCGGCTCATGTGATCCAGTTGCATGTCGACACGAACGGCAGATAGTTTAGATTTGACGACTAGTTTAGATGTGACGACTAGTTTAGATGTGACGAC
>CAZRTY010000174.1:3264-4573 GCA_964603055.1 uncultured Rhodothermales bacterium
TGACGACTAGTTTAGATGTGACGACTAGTTTAGATGTGACGACGTGTGCCGTTGTGCGTGCGACTGCCTTTAATCACGATTGCCGGTGCGGTGAAATACATTCTCGCGCTTGACCAGGGAACGACCAGTTCCCGCGCCATTCTTTTCGATGCTGGGGGACATCCCGCGGCCATCGCTCAGCGGGAGTTTCCCCAATATTATCCCGAGGCTGGGTGGGTAGAGCACGACCCGCACAACATCTGGGCATCGCAGGTAGGCGTACTCGGTGAGGTACTGGCCAAAGCATCCGTCGAAATGCGGGACGTAGCGGCCATCGGCATCACGAACCAGCGCGAGACAACGCTCGTATGGGAGCGAGCGACGGGCCGGCCTGTCTACAATGCAATTGTCTGGCAGGACAGGCGGACTGCCGCTGTGTGTGGTGAGCTAAAGCAGCACGGACCCGCCGATCGCATCCGCGAGCTCACCGGCTTAGTCGTTGACCCCTATTTCTCAGCGACGAAAGTCGCCTGGATCCTGGACCATGTGCCCGGAGCACGATCCCGGGCCGAGACAGGCGAGCTCTGCTTCGGCACGGTCGATTCATGGCTCATCTGGCGATTGACGGGCGGGCGGCGGCATATCACCGATGTCACGAACGCATCTCGGACGATGCTTTTCGACATCCGAGACATGACGTGGTCCGACGAGCTATTAGATTTGTTCGACGTCCCACGCGCAATGCTCCCGGACGTCGTGCCGTCCTCCGGGGTGCATGCCGTGACGTCTGACACCGTGCTCCCGGCGGAAATTCCTATTGCGGGCATCGCCGGGGATCAGCACGCGGCCCTGTTCGGCCAGATGTGCACGCGGCCGGGCATGGGAAAGAACACATACGGCACCGGATGCTTCGTGCTCATGAACACCGGAAACGCGCCCGTGCAATCCGTGCATGACCTCGTTTCGACGGTTGCATGGCAGATGTCTAACGCCGCAACATATGCGCTGGAAGGAAGCATTTTTATTGCCGGTGCGCTTGTGCAATGGCTGCGCGACGGACTCGGCATCATCAGACAATCGGGCGACGTGGAAGCATTGGCGTCGACGGTCGATGATAATGGGGGTGTCGTTGTGGTACCCGCATTTACGGGGCTGGGCGCACCCCACTGGGACCCACACGCGCGAGGTACGATCATCGGAATCACGCGCGGGACGTCGGCAGGTCACATCGCTCGTGCGGCGCTCGAAGCGATCGCGCTGCAAAGCGTCGACGTCATCCGAGCCATGGAAGCCGATGCCGGCATCAAGCTCGCCGAATTACGAGTCGACG
>CAZRTY010000175.1:0-4545 GCA_964603055.1 uncultured Rhodothermales bacterium
GGCTATGTCAATTCAGTGGTAACCCATACGGATGTTAGTATCGCTGTGTCATGCCACACAGATGGGATCAAGTATATTTAAATAAGTTATGCACTATATTTATTATTTGTTGACGGCCATCGCGGTCGCGCTGCTATCCGCGCTGGTAGATACCCCTGTGAAGGATGTTGATCCTGTGGGGTCCTACATTAGCGAAGATTCGCTGCGAGTCTTGGTCTTGGAAGAAGACGGGTCCTATGTGGTGCGATCGACATTTATGTCAGAGCGAAAGAAGAGGCTGAGTACATTGTATACGCCAGAAAACTGGATACTGAGCTATGGATCATGGTGGCAGGATGGTTCTTTTGTGGTGCTGAATGTGAATGGTGAGCTGATGGGTGATTATATTGATATGCAGTTCACTGATATAGTGACGGATACGGATAGCGTCTCATTTACGTTTGAAAGCCCATGTATATCAGATGAAGCATGTCGAAGCGAATATTCGTGTGAGATTTGGGTGACTGGTTCAAGTGGGAGTCCCCATCAGTTCGATTGCGTCTCCTTTGTACTCCCAAAGAATGAAGTATCCAATTCTCGCAATTTTAGATTTGTCGCAGTGCCTCAAGCGTTAACGAGGCGTCCTTATACCATCCAGTTTAATAGTCTTTATTCATTTCCGAGGGGCCCTCGGGGATTTCAAAGTAATGAATTTGTGGTTCGGTTAGATAAGTTCACTCCTGAGTATATCTACTATATACGCTTCTTAAACGAATACATGCCGATCGACGATGCAGGGGATATTTACGTAAGAGGAGTGCGGTACATGAGAATGGACGAGTAGTCTGCTTGATAGCCCAGTATATTCAGCCGTTCATCCGGGCTCAGCAACCGGGTTATGAGCATCTATCAGCCGGGGATGAGCAGTATTGATATGGCGCTCCCATTCGCGCTCAACTCTATTCCCTTGAGGGGAGCGTCGCGACGGGCTTTTTTTCGTCGTCCGGTATGAGTCCACTGAAATCGACCGAAGGGAGATTCACGACGCGAAGCGGAGTAAACATCCTCACACCGTCCGGCGAGGTGGTCGGGCGGATGACGACGGGCGGTGCGGCGAGCTACTACCTGAAGGACCACTTCGGCTCCGTGCGGGCCGTGGTCAATTCCAGCGGCACGGTTCTGGAAGCCAGCGACTATTACCCCTACGGCCTCGAGATGCCGGGCCGGAGCTACCTCTCCGGCACGAAGGTGAAGGAGAACTTCACGGGCCATGAGCTCGACGCCGAGAGCGGCCTCATCTACGCCGGGGCACGATACTATATGCCGAAATCGGACGGTGGACGAGCGTCGATCCGCTGGCCGATCAGTACCCCGAGTGGAGCCCGTATAACTATACACTCAATAACCCGCTCAGGTACACGGATCCGGATGGGAGGGCGCCGGTGCCGTGTTGTAGTTTCGAGGGCGTACTGAGAAGAACATTTGGATGGGCCGAGCACAAATGGAATGACACGGGACGCCGAATAGAAGCGACGGGTAATTCGATACGCAGCGGAATCAAGGGAGCAGGACAGATCGCCTTCCAAGCGTCTGGAATGGAAGGTGCATTGACGGCCTCCGACCAGTTTCGGACAGGAACTGCACAGGTGTCAGAAGGGATAGCCTCGCTATCTGAGGGGATAACAACAGCGGGTGCTGATAAAGTTCTCGCGGGGATTCAAATGCAGATGGACGGGGCGGCTGAGGTTAGTGGCTTCGTAGAGAACACGTCAGGACTTACCACGCTCACGCCTGCAGTTAAACTGGCATCGCCAGTATTTCTTATTTCATCTCTGGCGTCTAACGTCGCCGATGGTTCGGCGACAGCGATTGAGTTTGTACGAATCGGAACCGGTGGCGCTACGATTAAGACGGCCTCTAGTCGTGCCGGATGGACCTTGTTGAATGTTAGTATACCAGGACGTGTGTCACAGCGTTATCAAGGAAGAGAGCAAGCCTCCCAGACTCTTACAGGCAAAACAATCGACGAACTAAAGAAGCAGACTGAGGTTCAGTAATTCTTACTATTATGGTTTACCTGTCACCGTACGATATCGTGCTTTTATATGCGTTAGGGATAATATTCTTATTTCTATTCCTTATGAGCAAACGTCACGGACCTTTCGAATGGGAGGAAAAATTGGCCCCGGAACATTATTATACTCGACTTGGTATTATGTTGGCGATATCAGTAGTTGTTATTGGCACCACGACAGTATTCGTGTTGATTATGTTGTTTAAGGCTTTATAAATGCTTTATTATTGTCCGAGAAAATGGTGACTACGTTGGGCAAATTATTACCTATTATCGTCTGGCGTCAATACTGGAAAAATGAACAACCTGGGCTCGACACGCGCTGTGATCAATAGCAACCACACCGTGCTCGAAACCCGCGACTACTACCCCTACGGCCTCGAGATGCCCGGCCGCAGCTTCGTCTCGGGCACGAAGGCGAAGGAGAACTTCACTGGCCATGAGCTCGACGCCGAGAGCGGTCTCATCTACACAGGAGCGAGGTTTTACATGCCGAACATCGGCAGGTGGGCGAGCGTCGATCCGGTGGCGGATAAGTACCCTGGGTGGAGCCCGTACAACTATGTGTTGAATAACCCGTTGGGATTGGTGGATCCGGATGGGAGGGCGCCGATTTGCCCAAGCTGTGATATCAGGCAGAACCACCAGATCTTCGAGCGGACGGGCGTACGTCAGGCAGCTCCGAACTCCACTATGGCGAAAGCGGCGGGTGAGATTGCCCTCGGCTTCACACCGGCTGGAATAGCTCTCGACGTGCGCGATATGAGTGTTGCGATCAGTAACCGCGATGCGCTGGGAGGCGCGTTGGCCGGAATAGGTTTTCTTGGAGGTGCGGGAGACGCTTTTAAGAAGGGTGGCCAGTTTCTTCGAAGGTCACTTAGACGCAGCGATGCGAATATCCTTGGTTTTCTGGAAGACGGCGGGAGGCTCGGCGAGTTGGGGACGGCCGGAAGGGGCAGAGGTACCCGGAATGTGACCGGAGATGAAAGTGATGCCAAAAGCCTTTTCGACTATCTTCGTGGTGATAATGAAATAGTTGACAAGGGAAACGGTACATTCGTTGCCAAAAGCAAAACCGGCGAAGGTCACATCACATTTCGTACTTCTTCGAAATCGGGACCTCCGACCGTAGATGTCCACGGTGTAGAGGAAGGCGTAAGAAAGATCAAATTCATGGAACCATAATGGGGTAATGATTCAGAAGCTTCAAGATTCAAGCAAGGTGCAATCGTATATTGCAAGCGTGTTTCGATCAACTGATCCCTTTAGTGATGCTGCTATCGAGTCGCTGCCCGTTCGCGCAGTTCTATATCCAACCTACGGCTATCACTTGGATGAAAGACAGTTTAAGGCATTGTTGCATGCCGTTGAAGAAAATGGCCAAGATGAATTCTTCATTTCCCAAGTAGAGATAAAGGAGACAGACAGGTTTCCTGACGACTGGAATTGGAGGTGCATAAGACCGTCTTACACTGAATATCTGGACTTGCCTCTTGTCGTAGAAAATGCAATATACTCGGCCAATGGAAGTTGGGGAATACTTGTGTCTCATGAGGACCATGCTCTGTTGGTTTGTGATCATAATTTCTGGTATGCCTTTGTGAACTGTTACTCTGATTGGGAGGAAGATTTCATTCAATTCGTAGAGTATTGGAAACAGATAGCAGCTAAGGAATGGTATGACGAGTTTATCGATGCGTTAACTCAAAAACCAGGCTAATCTTAGTCTCGTTATCAGCCTGCCGGACACCGTCTAATATGCTATGGCGTCAGTTGTCTGTAGCCACCGATGCCGTAGACGAAAAAAATGTTTCTTTTGTGTCCGACGGGTCTGTCTTGAACTTGCTTGACGGGCATGGGCGTGTATCGCACTTTAATTGAGTAACAAGTTGTGCATGCGCAGCTCGGCAGCAACCATATCGAATCCGCAACGGAGTACGATGAACTGGGTCGACCCGTGTACCACTGGAAACCCTACCTCGACACGGCGGCCGGCGGGTAATACACGCCCCACTATGGGTCGCGCGCAACGACGTGGTACCGCAACTACCTCGGTCTTGGATACAATCCAAGACCCTACGCCGAGACCATCTACCGTAGCGACGGTTCTTCGAGAGTAGGTTCAATCCTTCCCGAGCATACGGACGGGGCCGACAAGGTGCGCTTCCTGTACGGCAACGAAACGGTTTCCGGGCAAAAGCTTCGGTATGAGGAGCGCCGGGATGAGGATGGCCTTCGCACGCGCCGGTACTTTGATCTGCTCGGACGCACGGTGCGAAGCGCCCAGGGTTACGGAACCATCGACGCGGCCGTGACGGTCGTTCAGTATGACATGCACGACAATCTCGTTTCTGTGACACAGCCAGAGGGTCAGGTGTCGACCTACACTTACGACAAACTCAGCCGGCTCACCCGGAAGACGACGCCCGACGGCGGTACCCTGAGTGTCAATATTCAGTCCAACAGCACCTGATCGGTTTTGTCTGTAACAT
>CAZRTY010000176.1:0-4536 GCA_964603055.1 uncultured Rhodothermales bacterium
CAGACTATATTGCCCGGCCTTAAACTGTAGTATTTGGACGAATATGGCGGATACGAGTGATTTCAGGAACGGCCTAACGCTTGTTCGGAACAACGAACTCTGGACCATTATCGAGTTCCAGCACGTGAAGCCGGGTAAAGGCGGCGCCTTTGTGCGGTCGAAGCTCAGGAACGTTCGCACCGGGCGCGTGCTCGAGAACACCTTCCGTGCCGGCGAGAAAGTAGAAACGGCGCGTGTGGAGCGGCGGCCCCATCAGTATCTCTACGAAGACGACCTGGGTCTGCACTTCATGAACGAAGAGACCTACGAGCAGTTTTCGCTGCCGGCCGATCAGGTGGACCGCCGTGAATACATCAAAGAAGGCTCGACTGTCGATATCCTTTTCCACGCCGAGCTCGAGGAGCCGCTGACAACGGAGATCCCGACGAACGTCGAGCTGGCGATCGCGGAGACCGAGCCCGGGCTGAAGGGAGACACCGCCACTGGCGCGACGAAGCCTGCCGTGCTCGAGAGCGGGGCCACCGTTCAGGTGCCGCTGTTCGTTAACGAAGGGGATGTCATCCGCGTCAACACCGAGACGGGCGACTACGTGACCCGCGTGACGACGGCCTAGCACCCTCACGCGACATCATTTGCAACCACCCAGGTATGGATCTTTCCAAAATCAAGGAGCTCCTCAAGATCGTTGCCGAGAGCGACGTATCGGAAGTCGAGTTCGAGGAGGACGATTTCAAGGTCGTGGTGCGCAAGCACTCGCCAACCGTGACGGTGCAGCCGCCGGTGTACAACCCTTCGTTCGGATTTCAGACGGGATATCCGCCGCCGGTACCGCAGGCCTACCAGTTCGCGGTGCCTCAGCCCGCCGCGCCGCCCGCGGCAGCCGCCGAGCCATATGCCCCGCCCCCGGCTCCCGAGGCACCTGAGCCTGAAGCCCCCGCCGCAGCGGCCGATCAGACCACGGTCAAAGCCCCGATCGTCGGCACCTTCTATCGTCGTCCATCGCCGGACGATGCGCCCTTCGTCGACGTAGGCGATACGATTAAACCTGGCGATGTGCTCTGCATCATCGAAGCCATGAAACTGATGAACGAGATCGAGTCTGAAGTTTCAGGCACCATCGTCAAGGTTCTGGTGGAAGATGGGCAGCCGGTCGAGTTCGACCAGGATCTCTTCGTCGTGGAAAACTGATTCCGCGGCCGGAACGCTTTGCTGTGAACGACTTCCTTCTGTGATTAATAAGGTACTCATCGCCAACCGCGGCGAGATCGCGCTCCGAGTCATCCGCACGTGCCACGAGATGGGCCTGCAGACGGTTGCGGTCTACTCGACGGCCGATCGCGATGCACTGCACGTGCGCTTTGCCGACGAGGCCGTCTGCATCGGGGCGCCGCCGTCAAAAGACAGTTATCTGCGTCCGGATCGCATCATTGCGGCGGCCGAGGTAACGGGCGCCGACGCCATCCACCCGGGCTACGGGTTTCTGTCGGAGAACGCCGAGTTCAGCGCCATTTGCGCCGACCATCACATCAAATTTATCGGCCCGTCTCCGCGCACCATCGATCTGATGGGCAACAAGAGCCTGGCCAAAGAGACGATGCGCAAGGCCGGCGTGCCGGTGGTGCCGGGATCCGATGGCGTGATCTCGAGCGTGAGCGAGGCGCGGAAGGTGGCGGCTGAGATCGGCTACCCGGTCATGGTTAAGGCATCGGCCGGTGGTGGCGGCCGCGGAATGCGCGTCGTGAAGTCCGAAGACGAACTCGCGCGGCAGTTCAACGGCGCGCGGCAGGAGGCCGAGGCGGCCTTCGGCAACGGCGACGTCTACCTTGAGAAGTTCATCGAGAAGCCCCGCCACGTCGAGATCCAGCTACTGGGCGACGGCAAAGGCAACGTGATCCACTTTGGCGAACGCGAGTGCTCGATCCAGCGGCGGCACCAGAAGCTTTTGGAGGAGTCGCCCTCGCCGGCTGTCGACGAAGAGCTGCGGCAGCGGATGGGTGAAGCGGCCGTGCGCGGCGCAAAATCCGTCAATTACGAAGGCGCGGGCACGATCGAATTTTTGCTCGACAAGCACGGCGACTTCTACTTCATGGAGATGAATACGCGGATCCAGGTCGAGCACCCGGTGACGGAAGAAGTGACCGGCTTCGACTTGATCGAGCAGCAGATCCGCGTGGCCAACGGCATGGAGATCGAGGCTCAGGACGTAAAGCTGGAAGGCCACTCCATCGAGTGCCGCATCAACGCCGAAGATCCTTTCCGCAAATTCGCGCCGTCGCCGGGTGTCATCACGGCGTTCCATCCGCCGGGCGGCCACGGCATCCGGATCGACACGCACGTTTACACCGGATATCGCATCCCCCAGCATTACGACTCGATGATCGCGAAGCTCATCTCGCGTGCACCCACGCGCGAGCTGGCCATCGCCAAGATGATCCGCGCATTGGACGAGTTCGTGATTGAGGGCGTTCGTACGACGATCCCTTTCCACCAGCAATTGCTACAGGACGAACGTTTCCGTGCCGGAGACTTCGACACGCACTTCCTGGAAACCTTCACGCTCCGCAATCCTGCCGACGAGTAGCTGCCGGAGCCTGACCGAGAATCGACATGAGCTTCCCCGAACAACTCCGCTACTCATCTGATCACGAATGGCTCAAGCTGGATGGCGACGTTGCCACCATCGGCATCACCGATTATGCCCAGGGCGAGCTTGGCGACGTGGTGTTCGTCGAACTCGAAGCCGCGGGTTCTGAGCTCGACAAGGAAAGCGTGTTCGGAACCGTTGAGGCCGTCAAGACGGTGTCGGAACTCTTTATGCCCGTCTCAGGCGAGATCGTCGAGGTGAACGAAGCGCTCGATGCCAATCCGGAGCTCGTCAATGACGATCCGTACGGCGAGGGATGGATGATCAAGGTGAAGGTGAACGACACATCCGAAGTCGACCAAATGATGTCCGCCGGCGACTACGCGGCGATGGTCGGCTAAGCGCTTCATCCCATCACACATTTTGTTTTAGTGGGAGATGTGGATGGCGGATCTCCTCCCGTTTCGCCCATCGCATACATCCCCAGATACCCTTATCACCACCGGCGTCCGCATGCACGAAGTCATCGTCATTCTTGACTACGGTTCGCAGTACACGCAGTTGATCGCGCGGCGCGTGCGCGAGTCGGGCGTCTACAGTGAGATCCACCCCTGCACCACGCCGGTCGACGAAATCGCGGCGATGCAACCGATGGGCATCATCCTGTCGGGCGGTCCATGTTCAGTTTACGATGCCGAGGCGCCACAGCTCGACCCGGCGCTGCTCGAACTCCGCCGCCGCGACGGTTCACCGACGCCGATACTCGGCGTCTGCTATGGGCTGCAGGCGATGGCGTACCACCTGGGCGGCAGCGTAGAGAAAGCCACCCGCCGTGAGTTCGGCCGAGCCAGGCTGCGTGTGGAAGACGACAGCGACCTGCTCCGTGGCATCGGTGAGTCGAATGTGTGGATGAGCCACGGCGACCATCTGACGGAGTTGCCGGAGGAGTTCGAGATCATCGCGCGGACGGATAACGCGCCCATCGCGGCCGTGCGCTCGAAGACGCGCCCGTACTACGGCGTGCAGTTTCATCCCGAGGTCGTCCATACCGACGAAGGCCGCCGCATCCTCGAGAACTTCAGCCATCACATTTGCGGTTGCCGCGGAGACTGGACGTCGGCATCATTCATCGAAGAGAAGACGGCGCAGATCCGTGAGCAGGTGGGCGACCGCCACGTGGTGCTCGGCCTCTCGGGCGGCGTCGACAGCTCGGTTGCCGCTGTGCTGCTCCACGAGGCGATCGGCGCTCAGCTCACCTGCATCTTCGTCAACAACGGTCTCCTCCGGAAAGGCGAATGGGAGCAGGTGCAGGAGACCTTCCGCGAGAACTATCAGATCCGTCTGAAAGCAGTCGACGCCACGGACCTCTTCCTCGACCGGCTCTCCGGAGTCGAAGATCCGGAGGCCAAGCGGAAGATCATCGGCAATACGTTCGTGGAGGTGTTCGATGCCACGACCGACGAGATCACCGAAGAGCTTGGCCAGCGCCCGCATTTCCTGGCGCAGGGAACGCTCTATCCGGACGTCATCGAGAGCGTTTCGTTCAAGGGGCCATCGGCCACGATCAAGTCGCACCACAACGTTGGCGGGCTGCCTGAGGAGCTCAACTTTGAGATTCTCGAGCCCTTCCGTGAGCTATTCAAAGATGAAGTCCGGGAGATCGGGCTCCTGCTCGGTCTGCCGAAAGCCATGATCGCCAGGCATCCGTTCCCCGGCCCGGGCCTCGGCATCCGCATCATCGGCCCAATCACGCGCGACGAGCTCGCGATTCTGCGTGAAGCCGATGCCGTCTTTATCGAGGAGTTGAAGTCGTCGGGCCTCTACGACGAGGTGTGGCAGGCTTTCTCGGTGCTGCTGCCGGTGAAGACCGTGGGTGTGATGGGGGATGAGCGCACGTACGAAAACGTGTGCTCGCTCCGCGCCGTTACGAGCGTCGACGGCATGACGGCCGA
>CAZRTY010000177.1:0-4502 GCA_964603055.1 uncultured Rhodothermales bacterium
GATGCGTCGATCGCGGCGTCGATCTTCGACCGCTGGCTCATCACGTATTATGAGCAGACGGGGCGCATGCCGGACGCCGCGCCCGATACGCTCTTCGCCGAGCGCTTACGGCGATACGAAACGCTGGAGACAACGGTGAACCGGCTCGAGGAGGAGCTCGGACCCGATCTGGTGCAATGGCGATGGGAGCGCACCGAACCCGACATCCGGTACGTGCCGGGCTTTCCCAACGACTCATCCCTCCCCCGCATCGCCAATCGCCGTTACGAGCCGATCGAGATAACCGGCCGCGGTCATCCGTCTACGTTAGACTTCGGGAAGTCGCCCTTGGACGCTCGCGACGGCGGCTCGGCGTCGTGGGAAGCCTGGACATCATTCACCGGCGACTCCGAACTGCAGATCCGCCGACGCCACATCGACATCTACACATTTCGTGGACGATACATGGTGCCGGAACGCGAACCGGATTTCTTCGGCATGGCCGCCGGCGCCGAGCCGACGGCCGTTACCAGGCTCCTTCCCTGAGCTCAACTATCGCTGGAAGCACGTCGTTCGTTGATCAGGCTCTGCACTGCGGCGGGATCCGCGAGCGTCGATACGTCGCCGACGTTATCCAGATCGTTAGCAGCGATTCTGCGCAGAATGCGGCGCATGATCTTGCCCGACCGCGTTTTCGGAAGGGCCTCGGCAAGGTGAATCGTATCGGGCTTGGCAATCGGGCCAAGCACTTTCCGAACGTGGTTAACCAGTTCGGCCCGAAGCGAATCAGTGCCGTCTACATCGCCGGCAAGGGTCACGAAAGCATAAATCCCCTGCCCCTTGATATCGTGCGGGAAGCCCACGACGGCCGCTTCAACCACGGCATCGTGCTGCACAAGCGCTGACTCGACCTCGGCCGTACCAATTCGATGACCCGATACGTTCAGCACATCGTCCACACGGCCCGTGATCCAGTAGTAGCCGTCTTCATCGCGCCGGCAGCCGTCGCCGGTGTAGTAGCGCCCTTCAACCTGGCTGAAGTACGTCTCTTCGAATCGCTCGTGATTCTGATAGACGGTCCGCGCCTGCCCGGGCCAGGAGTCGGCGATGACGAGGAAACCTTCGCCCGCGCCTTCCAGAAGCTCGCCCTGAGCATTGACGATTTGCGGGCGCACGCCGAAGAACGGCAGCGACGCTGAGCCCGGCTTCTGCGGGATGATTCCGGGGATGGGCGAGATCATGATTCCACCCGTTTCCGTCTGCCACCACGTGTCTACGACGGGACACCGCTGCTCGCCGACCACATCGTGGTACCACATCCAGGCTTCCGGGTTGATCGGCTCACCCACCGAACCAAGCAGCCGGAGCGACTTGCGGCTCGTCCGCTCTACATACTCCTTCCCCGCTCTCATCAGCGAGCGGATCGCCGTGGGCGCGGTGTACACAATGTTGACCTCATGCCGGTCGACGACCTGCCAGATGCGCGACGGATCGGGATACGTCGGCGTGCCTTCGAAGAAGACTTGCGTGGCGCCGTTCAACAGCGGTCCGTAGACGATGTACGTGTGCCCCGTCACCCAGCCGACGTCGGCCGTGCACCAGTAGACATCGCCCGGGCGATAGTCGAAAATGACTTCATGTGTGAGGCCGGCGAAGACGAGGTAGCCGGCGGTCGTATGGACGACGCCTTTCGGCTTGCCCGTCGATCCCGACGTGTAGAGGATGTACAGCGGATCCTCGGCCGCCATCGGCTCCGGCTCGCACTCATCATTCACATCCTCGGCCACTTCGTGATACCAGACGTCACGGCCCTCGGTCATCTCGACATCCCCGCCGGTATTCCGCACGACGAGAACTTTCTTGACGCCGGGGCAGCGCTCAACGGCTCGATCCGCGTTCGTTTTCAGCGGAACGGTTCGCCCGGCGCGCCGGCCTTCATCGGCGGTAACGACGAATGTCGACTCGCAGTTGGTGATGCGATCGACGAGGGAGTCTGCCGAGAAGCCTCCGAAAACAACCGAGTGCACCGCGCCGATGCGCGCACACGCCAGCATCGCGATGGCCGCCTCCGGTATCATCGGCAGGTAGATCGTAACGCGGTCGCCTTTTTTAACGCCCTGCTCTTTGAGCACATTCGCAAAGCGGCACACGCGCTTGTGGAGTTGCCGGTAGGTGATGTGCTCGGCGTCGTCGGTGGGCTCATCCGGCTCGAAGATCAGCGCCGTCTGGTCGCCGCGCGTATCGAGATGACGGTCGAGGCAGTTGTATGAGGCGTTGGTGAGCCCGCCGTCGAACCAGCGGATCGAGACCTCGCCCGATTTGAACGACGTCTGCTTGACGGTGTTAAATGGCTTGAACCAGTGGATTCGCTTGGCCTGCTCAGCCCAGAATCCATCCGGATCCTCGATCGACTGGCGGTACATCCGGTCGTACTCTTCGCGCGAGCGGACGTGCGTGGGCTTGAAATGAGCGGGCGGATCGATGACACGGGCACCGCCTGAGTAGGCAGCCGTCACCTGAGTATTCTGGGCCATGGTATGCGTTGATTCCGATTCACGAACGACGCCGCCGATCGCGCACGTCTTCGCTGAACGTTAGCAAATGAGATCCACGAAAACCAGATTCAGATGCGCGGCGGTGCAAGCCGTCACAGTAGAATGGCGGGTACTGAGCCCCGGACGGCGTTCATCAGCAGGATCTCATCGGCCGCGCGGATGTCATCAGCGCGCAAGCCGGCTTCTTCGATATGATGCTCCTCCGAGAATGCTTCCAACGCCACTCCCGGCAGGCGTCCGCTGCCGAGCCGCGGCGTCAACCAGACGTCGCCTCGGCGGATGACCAGCGTGGTGATGGTGCCTTCCGTCACCTCGTCTGTTTCGTTGAGCAGCAGCGCTTCGTCAAGTCCTTCCCACAGTGCCCACTGCCGCGCGCGGTCGAAGATTTCGCGTCGCGTCGTCTTGTGATAGCGCCACAAGTCATCGCAGGATACACTTTCGGGAAACATGCCCAGCCGAAGCGGGCGCGCAGGCCAGCCTTCGAACGGTGACGTCTCCAGGCGCAGGCTTCCGCCCGAGTCCAGCGTCAGGCGTACTTTCCACTCGCCTTGTTTTGGTAGGGATTGAAAGCTTCGGCGCAGCTCGTCTTCGTCTAGCTCAACCCCCAAGTAGGCCGCCGATCTCCGAAGACGCTTCAGATGGTGATCGATCAGCGGAATGACGCCGGCGTTGAGTTTCATGGTCTCGATGAGCGCGTCATTCGCGTCGAGCACGGCCGGCGCAAAGAACGACGTCTTCAACATCATCTCGTCGAACTCATCGTCGGCACGGCTGTCGGCCACAATCCCACCGCCCGTGCCAAGCCGGCCGCATTCTCGCTCAATCTCGATCGTGCGAATCGCCACATTGAACACGGCACCCGCGTGCTCGGCCGACGAAGGCGCCGCGTAACCGATCGCACCGCAGTAAACCCCGCGAGGGCCGCTCTCCACGCTGCGGATGACCTGCATCGCGCGGTGCTTCGGCGCGCCGGTAATCGACCCGCACGGAAACAGCGCACCGAAAATGTCAGCGTATGTCGCATCGCGTCTCAGCTCGCCCGTGATTTCGGACGTCATCTGCCAGACCGTCGGCAGCGCTTCAACATCGAATAGTTTATCCGTAACAACCGAGCCCGGCCGGCAAACGACCGATAGATCGTTCCGCAACAGATCCACGATCATCAAATTCTCAGCCCGGGTCTTTGCATCACGCCGCAGGCTTTCCGCTGCCGCTTGATCCGCGTCAGGATCGTGATGCCGAGCCGCCGTGCCTTTCATCGGGCGCGTCTTGATCCGGCCACCGTCACGGCGGAAGAACAGCTCAGGCGAGAACGACAGCACGTAGCGCTCTCCCGAGTTGATGAACGCTCCGTAAGCGACCGGCTGCCGCTGCCGAAGCGCGGCGTATAGCGCAACCGGATCGCCGAACCAATCGAACTCGTGCCCGGCGGTCAGATTCACCTGGTAGACATCTCCCTCGCGGATGTGGTGTTCGATCCGCGTAAATGCCTTCCGGTAGTCCGCCCTCGACATCGCGGGATCCAATCCAGGAGAGGCCAGACTTCCGGCCCGCTGCAAGTCAACGCGCCCCAGCTCCATCGGCGGACGGTCGTATATCCACATCCGTACGAGTGGGCCACCTGTCGCGGCCACATCGCCAAGTACAAGCGCCTCGCCTGCTTCGTATGTCAAGTAGCCGGCTACGTAGCGCCCGGCGTCAACCTCCTCATCGAGCCGCTCAAGCGCCGGCTTCACCTCGCCGGCAGTCCTGGCCACGATCTCCCCAACCGGATCAGTGAAAACCAGCGACCGGTTCTCACCAGCGCGCCCACCGGCGCCGTCGAGGAGTACGGTGCCCGGCCGGTCAAGCACGGCGTCAAGGTTGAAGTCGGAGCCCATCGGGTGTGTCGGCGTAGGACGGTCGGCCAGACCTACCACCAACGCCATCCACAGATCCGCACAAGATGGGTCCCTCCCACCTCGACGT
>CAZRTY010000178.1:0-1796 GCA_964603055.1 uncultured Rhodothermales bacterium
GGCTCACGTCAAATCCGCGCGAGGGTCATCGACCATCCGATCGATCTCATGCTGAACGTCGACGAGCAGGTTCAGCGCCGACTCCACGCGGCCACATGCGTCCTGGATGTCACGCAGCGGCTCGAGAAACTCCGTTAGGCCCTGCGAATCGGCCAGTTCCTCGAGCAACTGTGCATTCCCAAAGACGATGGCCAGCGGATTGTTGGCGTCGTGCTTGATCTGCGACAGGCGCGTGCGAAGCGCGAGGAGCGAGCGAGAAAGGTCGGCAGACTGATCTACAGCCATAATGAAACGACCGGCATGCGGCCCATGTGATATTAATCAAAGCTCGGCAAGAGACCGCGGCGAGTCAACCTGATATCCACGATCGCCAGGCCGGACGTCGGCCACTTCCACCTCACGGTCGTGCTCGAAAAACAGCGACCACTTCTCGCGCGCCGCTCGCTCGAGGAATCGTTGTTTCTCATCGATCGTGACGAGCGGACGGATATCGTATCCCATGCCCCATGCAGGCGCAAGATGGTGAATCGTTGGCAGAAGATCGGCGATAAAAACGAGCGACCTGGTGTCGCCTTTGGCCAATATCATTTGCTGAGCTTCGGTATGGCCGTCCACCAGCAGGGCGTGCAGCCCCGGCAAGATCTCCACTTCCCCATCAACCTCTCGCAGTTGCCCTGCCGCTTCGATCGGCTCGAAGTTCTCCGGAAAGAAGGAGGCTTTCTCACGCGGGTTCGATGCGCGCGCCCACGCCAGGTGGCGTTTCTGCACGTGGTAAGTGGCATTGGGGAAGGCGGGCACGTGCCGATCTCCTGAGACCACCGTGTTGCCGCCACAATGGTCGAAATGGAGGTGCGTAAGGATGACGTCGGTGACATCGGCGCGGCTGAATCCCGCTGCGTGCAGCGATGCCTCCACGTTGAGCTCTTCGTCATCAATGCCATAAATCTGCGCGAACTTGGCATCGTGCTTGTCGCCGTGGCCGTTGTCGATCAAGACGACGCGCCCATTCCCCACCAGCAATAAACACCGCATAGAAAGCGGGATGCGGTTGTTCGAGTCGGGCGTGATGCGCCGGCTCCAGAGGGCTTTGGGAACGATGCCGAACATGGCGCCGCCGTCGAGCGCGAAGTTGCCGGCATGGATGACGTGGAGCTCGTAATCCCCAATCGTTGGCATTCGTACAGCGGGTTGTTGTTTGGTGGGGATGGCGACGACTACCCCCCGATCGGGAAGTCGGGGAAATGGCCATTCGAGGTGACCTTCTCGCGGACAGACTCGACCTCTTCGACGCGCGGGATCAGCGTCTCAAGGTGCTTGACGAGATACAGGATCCGCTCATCCTCGGCGCGGAGTTCGAGCACCTCCTGTTTCTGCGGAAGCGTCAAACCGGCGTTGTGCGCGATGACGAAAGAGACGGACGGGACCTCACTGTAGAGTCCGGGCCGGACCGTTCTTCCCGCGAGCTCGAGCAGCCGCATATGCTGCGTAATCACGCGCTGCGTGAGGCCGTCTTCTGCATCGCCATCGGCATCATCCACCATCTGCACATCGGCGGTGAGATACGCTTTCTCCTGGCGCAGGTCGTCAACGCGGAAGCGCTCAGCGCCTTCGACGACGATATCGAGCCGTCCATCCCCATAATCCTGCACGACTTCCTGGATCACCGCCGTGCACCCGACCTCGGCCATCTTCCCTTCCTCATACAGAATGAGGCCGAACGGCATCTCGTGCTCCAGGCAATCCTGCACCATCTCCTGATAACGGGGCTCGAAAATGTGAAGCGCCGCCTGCTGATC
>CAZRTY010000178.1:1896-4479 GCA_964603055.1 uncultured Rhodothermales bacterium
GCGATGGTCGTGATGAGCCCGATACAGAAGCCGGTGATCATCGCCGAGAGCTCGGCCCATGCGTTGACGCGCCACCAGAACCAGCGCAAAATCAGCACCACGCCGGGGCCTGTGCCGATGGCGATGACGAGCCGAAAGACGGTGGCGACGTCGTCGGCCACGAAGGCCGCGGCGGCGCCGAAGATGGCGATGATGACCGACGCGATGCGGCCCATCAAGACGAGTTCGCGCTGATCGGCCTCCGGACGCATGAAGCGGTGATAGAGGTCGTTCGTGAGATAGGACGCGCCCCAGTTAATGAGCGTGGAAACCGTGCTCATGAAAGCGGCCACGAGCGATGCCACGACCAGGCCGAGCACGCCAATAGGCAGAAATTCGAGCATCATGATCGGGTAGCCGAGCTCGGGATCTTCCAACTCCGGATAGAGCACCACTGCCGCCAGCGCCACGAGAATCCATGGCCACGTGCGGACGACGTAGTTCATGATATTGAAGAACCAGGCGGCTTTCTCGGCCTCGGCCTCATCGCGGGAGGCCGCCATGCGCTGGATGAACTCGCCGCCGCCATCCGAGCGGCGGAACGTCCACCACTGCACGAACACGTAGGCGAAGAACGTCGTCGAGGAAATCCCCGCGATGGTACTCCAGCCGATCCGCCATGGCTGGGCGGCATCGAAGGTGATCGGGACGAAGGAGAGGACGTCGAAATCCGTTAGCTGCTGCGCCTGGCTGACGAGGCCGGAGAGTCCGCCGACTTCCGGGCTCGAGATCGCGAACCATGCGACGATGATCGCGCCGAACAACGCAAGGAAGAACTGCAGGAAGTCCGTCGCCACCACACCCCACAGCCCCGAAAAACCGGCATAGGCCAGCACCAGGACCGAGACGCCAATCACGGAAAGCAGCTTCGGGTCCATCCCCCAGATCAACCCTTCGCCGCTGAAGCCCAGGCTCTCCCACAGCGCGAGCGCGTCGACAACCTTGACGGCAGCGAGCATGATGTAGCCGATTCCGATGCAATTGATCGGAACGGCGAAGAGGAACGCCTTGATGCCTCGCAGTGCCGCGGCCGGGCGGCCGCCGTAGCGGATTTCGATGAGCTCGGCATCTGTCACGATCTCGCTTCGCCGCCACAGACGCGCAAAGACGTAAATCATGAGCACATGGCCGACGCCAAAGGCCCACCACTCCCAGTTGCCGGCAATGCCGCGCGAGCCTACCACGCCTGCGATATACAGCGGCGTGTCGATGGAAAACGTTGTGGCCGCCATCGACGTGCCTGCCAGCCACCACGGAAGCGAACGGCCCGAGACGAAGAAATCCTCCATCGAGCCAGAGGCGCGGCGCGCCAGGTATACACCGATCCCCAACGTGAGGACCATGTAGAGGATGACGATTAGCCAGTCAAGCCACTGCATGCCGATAGAATTGTAGGGCGGTGGAGGTTACCTTTACCGGCGCCGTATGATGAGGACTGATACGGCTCGACATCGAAACCCATTGACAAGTGCGACCGGCGGAATCGAGACCGATACCCCGTCCGCTTCGAAGTTCGCCTTGCGTTCCGCCGAATATCGACATCCGTCTTCCCAACGACTCATTTTCTATATGATGCGCCACGACCGTCTCAAAGCCCAATTTCCTTATGGCAATGATGACTGACGGCGCAAGGCCACGATACCGACTGCAGCGCAGCCTTTTACCGGGGCGGGCGCAACATAGCAGCGGCGGCGCGGAAATCGCAACAGCACGCCGCGCGGATAGTCGGAGATTGACGCGACTATTACCGGCGGTAATCGCGGTGTTTGTTGCCGTCCTATCCGTGGCGGATGTTCGCGCGCAGTTTCTTCCGGCGGGTGCCTGGGACGACCCTCGTGAGAACATCCAGGACGTGTGGTGGCGCCACGAAAACCGCCTCGAGGTCGGCATCGGGCCGTCGCTCATTGCGCGGCAGTGGCGAGCGGCCGCCCACGCGTCGTACGATGTGGTGACGCCCGGCATACTCGCTCGCTTCTCCGGCTCGATCCGTGCGGGGATGTACGGCGCGTACGAGCCGGACGTCGACGAGTGGTACGACCTCGTGCGGCTGGTCGAGTTTGTACGGATCAACCAGAGCCGGTCCGACCGATTCCACGCCCGCATCGGCACGCAGAACCGGATGTTTCTCGGCACCGGCCATCTTGTCAACTTTTACAGCACAACCACCGCCTGGGACAGCCGCATGGTTGGCGCAGAGATCGGCTACCGTGGCCGCTTCATCGATGTCGACGCGTTTATTGACGACGTCCGCGCCGACGGCGTGACAGGCGGCAGGCTGGGCATCCGGCCGTTCGCCGCGACGTCAAATCCGAGGACGCAGTCGTTCGAGGCAGGCTTCAGCGCGGTAACCGATCTGGGCACGTGGCGCGATGAACGGACATCGCTCATCGGCTATAACATCGACCTTAGCTTCATGGCGCTGGGCTCGCCGTCGCTCTACCTGCGCCCGTTCGCCTCATTTGCATGGTATACGCACTACGGGAGCGGGCTCGGCTTCGGAGCCTCGGCGCGTAGCGACGACTTCATCGACGTGGCTCGTTTCCA
>CAZRTY010000179.1:0-3204 GCA_964603055.1 uncultured Rhodothermales bacterium
GTCCGTCCCGGCCGGTGGAGGGCGAACCGTGGCGAGGCCGAGCCCGGTTTCCCCCTGCCTATTCAACCGATACAACCCGGCTAGGGGACCGTTGACGAGAACGCCTTTAGGTCCGGGTTGTGTGGCTCTAGAACTTGTAGATCAGGTTTATCTGAGGGCCATCTGGACTGATCGTCGGCTCGAGCAGGTATCGTCCATCGACCGGTTCCCGGAATCCGGATTTGGGGCGGCGGAATCCGTCGATAAGCTGAAGCGCATAGATTCCGGCGGCAACACCAAGCCCGATGTCGCGCCTCCGGCGATGCGAACTATAGTCGTCGAACAGTGCGTCTGCACGATCGCCGAGTTGCAGGGCCTCGCGCTCACTCTCCGCATGAGCATATAGGCGCCGGACTGTATCAAAGTCTTTATGTACCGATTGAGCCTGGTGATGAAAGTACAGTGTGCTGGATAGGGCGCCTGCCACGGCCGCCATAGCTATGCCTCCCCGCACCGGCTGCCTGCGATAGAAATGGGCGCCCCCGGGAATGACTGCCATGGCGCGCATTCTACCGGGCGAGGGTCTGAGGAAGATGTCGGCGGTAACGAGGCGACTATCCGTTACGTATACTTTCTCACGTTTACGGCCAAGAACCGGGTGCTCAACGACCACATCGTATACATCCTCCGGCAAGTCGAGAAGTGCCTGGCCCGTACCTACGTTTTTGCCGTCGATGAATATGCTGGCGTCTGAGTCTGTATGGACCACCAGTGTCGCACCCCATGCCAGTCGCAGATAGCTGCTATACATCGACCAGCGCTGCGAAGGGGCCGGATACGCCTGTACGACTACGGCGGTCAGCGAATCGGCAACGACATTAACGGTCGCAAATGAGTCGTAGGCGCCCTTCCGTGCGATGGTAAGGTGACGCGTACCAGCAGAGAGTGCCAGAATACTATCTTCCGCCGTCACAGCCAGGTAGCGGCTGAAGTCATGATCAACGACAATCAACAATGTGTCGGCATCCGAACGCTTGATGAGAACGTGCCCTGTGCCCAGTGTGTCTGCCTCTTGCGCCGACACGCCTGTGACTGCCAGTAGCTGCAAAATAATCACGCAAACAGGCACGACGGTATATATCAAGCGTAACTTCATGCTATCGTAAGGATAAATGATCGGCCGGCGAACATGAGCTGAACGTTATTGACCAGCTTCCTTCCACCATGGCGAGTAAGAGAAATCGTAGATGCTATACTCGTGAGAAAGAAGAAATCCATCCGCGGCCGTGCTGAAAAAGAGCAGACTGTTCCACCTATCGCCCGGCGGGTACGGATAGTAAGCCTCCTGCTCGCCTGTGCGTAAATCCCATATGGTGAAGCCGGTACCGTAAGTAGCCAGGTAGTTTCCGTCGGTCGAAAATGCCGCAGCTTGGGTTGCACGGCTTTCAGGCAGCATCATAACTATATCGCCATTATCGACACGGTGGATAGAAGAACCTCTATCTGACAAGCAGGCAAAATATTGCCCATCGGCGGATATAGACGATCGCGACAATCCGGAGCACATGTTCGGGAGGCGCCATACCAGGGATCCGTCGTCTGTTGTTCTCGCCAATACGTAGGAAGCGCCGACCTCGATCGAGTAGCGATCAGATGGATCAGTGATACCCATGACATAGGGTGCGGGGATATCATCGTCTTCCGTAGACCAGATAGCACCGTGCTCGTAGTCGAAGACCTGCACACCGCGACCGCTTCCAAGGTATGCGCGCGTTCCAGCTTCATTTAACGTCAGCCGGGGCATCGATCCACCGCCGAACGTCATAACGTCTGGAAGAAATCCGATTTGTTCTCCACTCAGACAATCATAGAATGCTAAGTACAGATCGTGGCTATGAATATCTGAACCAAGAATAGCAACGCGCCGTCCGTCGCCGGAAATCGCACCTACCTGAAAACCGGAGCCGACAGTGCACACAGTTCTACTTTGTGTAACATCGACTACCCTCGCCTGGCCGTATGCGGCTCCTGTCAAAACTCTGTCACCGCTTCTGTCGTGGTCTACAATAAACCCGGAAGCTCCGAGAACTTTGCCGTGGCCCATCTGCTGGACCGAAGCGGCTACTATCGGTGAACTGAATGACGAGAGCCGAGACTTAACGCGGTAGCTATATCTGTATGCACGGTCGACGTTGTAATCAGAATAAGAGCCATACTCAGCAAGCTCTACGGCGTCAATTTGCTTCGTTATACAGTCATCACCGGGGTGCGTGCATCGTTCGAGTGTCCAGCTCGATCGGGCCGGTTGAGCCATCCAGGAGAGCTGCACGTGATCCTCGTTGGGGGTCAGGTGCAGTCCGCTTGGCGGATCCATACTCGCGTTTACGCTGACGCTGCGGTATTCGGGATTAAGCCAATCGCCGGCCCAGACACGAACGCGGTAATGATACTCGAGCCCAGGCTCAATCATTTCATCGAAATAATTGCCTTGTTCTACATAGTTGATGGTTGCAATCGTTTCATAGTTCTGAGGGTCTGTGCCGCGCTCGATCTCGATATGATATCTGTCGATATCGATATAGCGTACCTCCATATACCGCGCTGCCCAGGTGATCTCAATGGCATCTTCGGACCGCAGGTAGCCATAGACAATAGGTAGGGGATCAGCTACCCTGACTCGTGCCGTGAGATTCGAGTCAGCAGCGACCCTTCCGCCTCGATCCGCGAATGCGGTTACACGGTATGTGGCTTCGAAGAAGGGGATTGGTACCGGGTCGGAATAGGTGTTACTGTTAGCCGGCAGGCGGACGATTTCCTCGAATGGGCGTCCGTCTATCGACCGTTCGACGCCGTATCCCTGCTCGAAATCTGACCTGTCTTCCCACGTTAGTTTGATCGTGTCTTCGACGGCGCTCACGCGGAGACCGCTGGGAGCTTCCGGCCGGAACCGATCACTTGATGGATCGCGCTCGTTGTCGCGGACGAACTCGCCGGAGTCGCACGAGGCAAACAGGAATGCAGCGGCGCCCAGTATCAGCGGAAATAGGAATACCGCCGAATTATTGCGGTACTGGCGGGGGATGCCCATGGCCAAACGAGGGTCTGCGGAAGAATGCTCGTAAACATAAACGTTCTGAAGCCGAGCTCTGCGGCGCTCTTACCCGTTCGGCGTATAATCTAAACGTCGATTCTCCTCGCGTCGGCGCTCCGAAGATACGTGACGAT
>CAZRTY010000179.1:3304-4445 GCA_964603055.1 uncultured Rhodothermales bacterium
GGAATCAGCGGCTGCCGGAGGTCCTGGCACGGCTGCGGCTCTTGTTTCGGCTGCGGTTATGCGGCGCATTCCCCGAAGGTCTGCGCTTCTTACCGTTAGCCTGATGGCTGCGGCCGTTGGTTGCACCGCCGCCGGCGGGCTGTCCGTTCGACGTCGCAGCCCGATCTTCAGCGAGGTGCTCGAAGCCGTCATATCGCTTACGCGTGATGCGCTTGCCGGTATGACGTTCAATGGAGCGGATGTAGGATTCCTCGCTGCGGTCCACGAACGTGATCGCTTCGCCCGTTGCGTCCGCACGCCCGGTACGGCCGATCCGATGGATGTAATCCTCGGCCTGATTCGGCGTGTCGAAGTTGATGACGTGAGAGACCGCATCGATGTCGATGCCGCGCGCGGCTACATCGGTGGCAACAAGGATATTGAACTCACCCTTCTTGAGTCCGGCGAGTGCGCGCTGGCGCTGACCCTGGGAGCGGTTGGAGTGCATGACCGTCGCGGCATAGCCACTACGCGTGAGGCGCTTAGTGATGCGGTCGGCGCCGTGCTTGGTCCGTGAGAAGACGATCACATTTTCAACGGCTTCCTGCTCGAGCACGTGAAGAAGGAGATCCATCTTGCGCTCTTTCGCCACGTTGCAGACCTGTTGTGCAACGGACTCGGCGGGGTTGCGCCGCTCACCTATCTCGATGTACTCGGGGTTGTCGAGGATCGAGTTTGCAAGCTGCCGCACGGCCGACTCCATGGTCGCGGAGAACAGCATCGTCTGGCGCTGCCGCGGGATTTCGGCGACGATCTTGCGGATGTCGCGGATGAAGCCCATGTCGAGCATGCGGTCGGCCTCGTCGAGCACGAGCATCTCGATGCGGCTCAGGTCGATCGTGCCGCGCTCCATATGATCGAGCAGACGGCCGGGGGTGGCGACCACAATGTCGACGCCGCGGCGCATACGCTTGATCTGCGGATCGATGGCCACGCCACCGTAGATCGTCTGGCTGAACAGCGAGACGTATTTGCCGTACGTGCGAACCGATTCGTCGATCTGCAGCGCAAGCTCTCGCGTTGGCGTGACGATGAGTGCGCGCGGCGAACGGTGCTTGCGGCTGTCGTGATTGCCTTTGAGGCCGCTTAGAATCGGGAGGAC
>CAZRTY010000180.1:0-4444 GCA_964603055.1 uncultured Rhodothermales bacterium
GAGACGTCACGGGATTGGGCAAATTGAAGCGCATCCGGCGGGAGTCGATGACGTTGTTTGAGCCAACGCATCACTTTAAGCGCATGGGCCTATGATCCAGGTGAATCGCCTCAGCAAATTCTTTGAGCCGTCGGGGGGCTGGTTGTCTCGACGGCGCGGCGTGCGGGGTGTCGTCCGTAAAGCGGTTGACGATGTCTCGTTTGAGTGCCGGCCGGGGCGGATCTTCTGCCTGCTGGGTCCGAACGGTGCGGGTAAGACGACCACGCTTCGGATGATCGCGACCATGCTGAAGCCGTCATCTGGTTCGATTATCGTTGACGGGCTTGATGCGGCTGCTCATCCGCGCGAGGTGCGCCGCCGCCTGGGCATCCTGACGGGGGCGACTTCACTCTACGACCGGCTCACGGCCGACGAAACGGCAACATACTACGGGCGCCTGCACGGCTTAGACGATAAGACGATTGCACGCCGCCGCGATGTCTTGTACGACCTTTTCGACATGCACAGCTACGCGTCGGTACGCGTCGGCGAGATGTCGACGGGGATGCGCCAGAAGGTGTCGATCGTGCGCACGATGATCCATAATCCGCGCGTCGTCATCTTCGACGAGGTCACATCCGGCCTCGATGTCATCGCCGCGCGCAGCATCATCGATCTGGTGCATCGCTGCCGGAAGGCAGGCAAAACGGTGATCTTTTCGACTCATCGAATGGATGAAGTCTCGATGCTTGCCGATGACCTCGGCGTGATGCACAACGGCCGCCTGCGGTATGCGGGACCGTTCGAGTCGTTTGCTCAGCAGCGAAATCCGCGCTACATCGAGGCCGCGTTCATGAACCTCGTGCAGACGGTATAATGAACAAGGGGATGATGAACGCCGGTATCTTTCATATCGTCTGGACGATCATCCGAAAGGAGCTGCTCGATACGCTTCGTGACCACCGCACGATCGTGACGATGCTCGTCGTGCCGCTGGCAATTGTGCCGATCTCCGTATTCATGCTGGGGAAGGTGAACACCGGCCACGCCCCGTCTGACGTCGGCATTGTTCGGATCGGGATCGTTTCCCACGGCAACGCGCAGGACTTTGAGTGGACGCTACGGAAGGACGAGCGTGCGCTTGTCGTCCGGCTCGAAACCGAAGGTGAAGCGCAGAAAATGGTGCAGTCCGACCGGCTCGATGCGGCGGTCGTGTTCGACAGCGCCTTCGACACGCACGTGGCGTCGCTTCAGCCGGCCGAGGTGAGCGTGCTGTACAGCCATTACGGCTCGGCGGGGGAGCGCAGGCGCGTTCAGGAATTCCTGCGCGACTATGAGCAGGAGCTCGTTTCAGCGCGTTTTGCATCGCTTTCGGCGCCGTCGGAATGGGCGCGGGCGTTGCGGCTCGACGAGCGCGAGATTACCCGCGCCGATGACGTGCTTCAGCGGCTCCTGGCCGGGTTGCTGCCGTATATCGTCATCATCTTCTGCTTCCTCGGCTGCATGTACCCGGCGCTCGACCTCGGGGCGGGCGAGAAGGAGCGCAAGACGATGGAGACACTGTTGAGCTCGCCGGCGTCAAGGCTTGAAATTGCGCTGGGCAAATTTGCGGTGGTGACGATCATCGGTTACATCTCGGCATGCGTGGCTTTGCTGGCCGTGCTGATCGGCCTGCTGCCGCACGCGGGCTCGCCGTCTTCGCTGGTGAGTTCGATGTGGGCGGTCTTCGCGCCCGGCACGCTGCCGGCCGTGCTGCTGCTGATCTTACCGCTGACAATGTTCTTTGCGGCGGTGCTTCTCGCCGTGTCGGTGTATGCCCGCAGCTTCAAAGAGGCGCAGAGTATCATCACGCCGCTGACGTTCGTCGCCATATTCCCCGCGGGGTTAGCCCTCGTGCCGTCGATTAACCTCGGGATCGCGACGTCGGTTGTGCCGGTGCTGAATGTCTCGCTGGCGATGAAAGCGGTGGCGACGGGCGACCTGGCGATCACGCCGGTGCTGGTCTCACTGACAACGCTGATGTTGTTCGCCTTCGTAGCGGTGAGGATCTGCGCAGGATTTTTCGAGCGCGAGGCGGTGGTTTTCCGCGGATAGCGGGTGGCATGAGCCTGAACGGCGAGTTGACGCCGTCAGACTGTGAGTCAGGCGAGACGACGTAAGAGCTGAGCGGATGACACGCGGCTGAATTTCTACCGGCGCACGGTTAGTGAACGAAGGCGGGGCGCCAACCCGGTTTCTCCCCAAAAAATACAGCCTGACGACCTATCGCCGGAGCGCGGTACCGGGCACAGGAACCGGCATGCTGGGTGTGGATACAGGATCTGGACATTCTCATGACGACCTGATCTTGCCTGTACTATGCGGTTTCACACGCGGAAGTGGATCAAACCTGAGGACCTGAACCCGAACGGGACGCTCTTTGGAGGGCGGCTGCTGGAGTGGATTGATGAAGAGGCGGCGCTGTACGCGATCATCCAGCTCGAGAATCCGCGTGTGGTGACGAAGTACATGTCGGAGATCGACTTCCGGAGCTCAGCCGAGCAGGGTGACATCGTGGAGATCGGTATCGACGTGAAGAAATTCGGCCGGACGTCGATCGTGCTGCGATGCGAGGTGCGCAACAAGATGACGCACGAGACGATCATTGCGATCGAGGATATCGTCTTCGTGAACCTGGACGAGGACGGAAATCCGATGCCCCACGGCAAGACGAAGATCGAATACGTGAAGGACCGGCTGAATCAGCGGCGTGATGCGGCGATGAAGAAGCGCCTTGAAAACGGATCGGACGAGGAGCGGGCGCCGAAATCCTGAGCGCGGCTCCCTGATTAACGTGGTCCGAGCAGCTTGACCACTTTATTATAGACGCCCATCGTGAGGAGGGCGTTAGCGGCGGTGGCGGCGAAGTGCGAGGCATCGCGCCGGCCCGAGATGGCAAGCCCGATGGAGAGGCTCATCGAGCCGAGCGCCGCGAACAGGAATAGGTGCGACGGCAGCTTGGCGGACTGTTGCTCAATGACGCGCGTGAAGGCAGACTCGGCGTGGGCATCGCGGACGACGGGGGCGGGCTCGTAGACTTTTTCCGAGCGGTCGCTCATCGGGTTGACGTCGGGTTTGGCGGCTTCGTTCTCCATCTCGTACCGTCTTTGTAATTGGCCGCACGTGAGGCCGTTTTGGTGGATGCTCGCGGGAACGGCGCCTCGAAACGGCCGGTTCCTGTGCCGTGTTGAGCAGACAGACAGGTTACGCGTGGACGGAGAAAAGCGGCTCGAGGAGGTCAAAGACAAGCTGACACCGGCGTCGATTGGCGCCGGGCCTGTCTTGCAGCGCGATTACTGGGCGGTGCTTGACGACTGCCCGCACTCATGCCGCGACGTCGCGCAGATCATCCGCGAGCGATTCCGCGACTTCCCGCCGGCAGAGCTGGTGACGTTCCATCGACTCGAAGACAGCGAGGCACCGCTCGAGGTGGGCGACGAGATGGAAGTGCGCATCCGAATGGAGGGGTCGACGCGCGTGTGCGTGGTTCATCGTAATGAGAACAGCATCACGCTCGTCACGGAAAAGGGCCACCCAGAGGCCGGGCGGATTACGTTCGGCGCGTATCCGAACGACGATGGAGATGTCATCTTCCACATCCGCAGCCAGGCTCGAGCCAGCAGCCGCAAGAACTACGCGGCATTTCTGACGGCGGGCGAGGCGATGCAGACCAACACGTGGACCGACTTCATCGACCGACTGGCGCACAGCCTTGGTGGCGGCGTAAAGGGTGTCATCCATGCCGAGACCACGACGCTCGATGATAGCGAAGTGGCCGACGAGATTGCGACGCCGACGTTCATAGCCGACGGTGACCGATGACGGAGTGGAGAATCGGGCGGGGATGGACGAATGAGGAGCTTCGCGAGCGGCTGGACGTGGTGCGGACGCTCGACCGCAATTTTGATGAGCCCGTCGAGCAGATGGGGCTCGACCATGGGTGGGACGAGTACTTCTCGGAGGCGATTGTCGGCTACGAGCCGGAGGGTCCGCCTATGGAAGACGGTCCGTTTGAGCGTTGCAGCCGCGCCGTGGCCAAGTATGAGTTCTCGGATCCCCGAATCGTGGTCGGGCATTTTCCGGCAGAAGACGAGCTGCTCGGGCGCCGCATGATCCTCGAGCTTAAGGCGCTGCGGATGATCCGTTACCTGGGAAGTGTGGTGGTAAGCGCCGTGCGGGACGAGCGGGGCGTAGAGCGAACGGTCTTCGGATATCGGTATGACACGCTGGAAGGACACATCGAGCGCGGCGCCGAGTGGTTTCTGCTTTCAAAGGACCATGAGAGCGGTGAGCTGAGGTTTCGGATCGAGGCCGTGTGGCGGCCGGGGCAGTTTCCGAACTGGTGGAGCCGCGTCGGTTTCAGTGTGCTCGGCCCGTTGTATCAGCGGAAGTGGCACGCACGCGCGCACGGCTACCTGGCGGAGAT
>CAZRTY010000181.1:0-4409 GCA_964603055.1 uncultured Rhodothermales bacterium
AGACGATGGAATTCTGGACGCCATCAACGCCGACCTCGTGCCCGGCGCAGATGCATCTCCGACACATGGCATCGACGGCCAGACGCTGTTCGAGAACGTACTTGAGCTCGCCACCGTGCGCGTTCGCGACTCGATGATCCCGCGGACGGAGATCGAGGCGGCGGATGAAGACGCCTCCCTCACCGAAGTCCGGCGCCGCTTCATCGAATCCGGTTTATCTCGCCTACCCGTCTACCGGGAGAACATCGACCGCATCACGGGGATGGTGTTTGCACATGACCTCTTCGCCGAGCCCGGTCGACTATCCGAGATCATCCGGCCAGCGCGCTATGTGCCGGAGTCGAAGCTATCGAAAGACTTGCTGCAGGAATTCCTCGCGACCAACACGTCGATCGCCGTCGTCATCGATGAGTACGGCGGCACCGCCGGCCTTGTCACGCGCGAAGATCTGCTAGAAGAACTCTTTGGCGACATCCAGGATGAATTCGACATCGACGATGACATCCTCCGGCGAATCGGTAACGACGTCTACATCCTTTCCGGGAAAGTCCGTGTCGACGAAATCAACGAGCGCTACGGTCTTGGCCTTGAGGAAGGCGACTACGACACCATAGCCGGCTTTATTCTCGAACATGCCGGCACCATTCCAACACCGGCTCAAGAGGTGGTCGCGGGAGAATTCCACTTCACCATCCTCAAAGCCACGTCCAGCCGCATCGATCTGGTGAAGCTTACCCGTCGCATCGATGAGAATCAGCAGCCTTCCTGAATCCAGGCTGTTCGGGTAAGTGGGAGAGTTCGTTGGGGCCGCGTTCTCCGGCAAAGCGGAAGTCCGGCGCATTTAACCTGCTCCGCGCCCTCCCAGAGGACAATTCGTCATCCCAGAGGCTTGTCGGAGGTTACGTCCACGCCGGGCCGTTACTCCGTAAAGCCTCGCCGGCCGAACGCCAGCACGAGCTTCAGGTGTGTCAGCAGGATCGAGACCACATCGAGATCATGGAGCCGCTCAGACGGGGATTTAGGCAAGCTCGGTGGACTGATCCTCCCCATCCACAATTCCATCTTATCCGTCAGCGCTGCCTCCCCCGGAAACGTGCCTTGCGGGAAGTGCGCCGCGTAGAAATCTTGCTTTCGCTGCAGCCGCTGGTACACATCCTCGCTTTCATCGAGCATCGATGCATCCTGATCCAGGATCATCGCTCCGCCGATCAGATAGTCGCGATAAATGAACGGCAGATCATACAGCGCCGGGACCGCAGTTTGTGACAACGCCGAATCTTGCTTGAGCCCGACTTCGGCAGCGCGCGCGGTTGTCACCGACACCAGCGAGAGCGTCTCCTCCGCAACGAGTTCTGGATCGGCACCGGCCATTCCCCGTACCGACACCTGAGCAAGCTCCTGTGTCGTGCCCAGAATACCGAGTGTCGCAAACACAGAGAACCGCGCCAGTCGGTCGGGAGATTTTCCACTCATGCCATCAACCGTCCATGCACTAAAAAGCGCAACCGATTCAACCGTCGTTTTCCTTCTTACCACCGATGGACTCACGCATGTGCGTGTCGGCTTCTACATTCTTGAGCTGGTAATAATCCATCACGCCAAGCTTACCCGCCCGGAAAGCCTCGGCAATGGCGCGCGGTACTTCCGACTCGGCTGCGACCACATTCGCACGCTGCTCCTGCACGGCCGCACGCATTTCCTGTTCGTGTGCAACGGCCGCCGCGCGGCGCTCTTCCGCCTTGGCGCGTGCCACCTGGAGGTCGGCTTCGGCCTGGTCGGTCTGGAGCTTCGCTCCGATGTTCTCGCCAACGTCGACGTCGGCGATGTCGATCGACAGAATCTCGTAGGCAGTACCCGCATCGAGTCCGCGATGCAAAACGGACTTGGAGATTGAGTCTGGATTCTCGAGCACGGCGGCATGGGACGCAGCCGAGCCGATTGTAGAGACGATACCTTCGCCGACACGAGCGATGATGGTTTCCTCACCCGCACCACCAACGAGCCGCTCGATGTTGGCGCGAACCGTGACCCGCGCCAGGGCGATCAGCTGAATGCCGTCCTTCGCTACCGCCGAGATTCTCGGCGTCTCGATGACTTTCGGATTGACCGACACCTGCACCGCTTCAAAGACATCTCGGCCAGCGAGGTCAATGGCCGTTGCGCGCTCAAACGTCAGGTCGATGTTCGCCTTATCTGCCGAAATGAGTGCATTGACCACTTTCTGCACGTTTCCGCCGGCCAGGTAATGCGCTTCGAGCTGTGGCGTATCCAAATGCAGGCCGGCTTTGTACGCGGTTATGAGCGGCTTAACGACGACGGCAGGCGGGACGTTACGCAACCGCATCCCAACCAGGTCTCGGAGCAGCTTGAGCCGCACCCCGGTGAAATACGCTGTGAGCCACAGCCGCACCGGGATGAAGTACATGAAAAAGATAAAGAAGAGAAGGACGGCCCCGATAATGAGCAGCCCGGTGACATCGAGAACTTCCATATTTAGCCTCGGTCGGTTAGTGGCTCTTGCCGTCGGTAATCACCGCTTTGTCCGCCGGTTTTTGCCACAAGATGAACGCCAGTAATATTAATCTCCTTGGTGAGCGACTTACACATATCGTAAATCGTCAGTCCTGCGACGGCGACAGCCGTTAACGCTTCCATCTCCACTCCCGTCGTGCCCGAGCTTTTCGCATATGCGCGGATTAACACGGCCGACGGATCCTCCACAAAATCGAAGGAGAGATCGATCCCCTGGAGGTGGACGTCGAGGGCGTGGGGAATGAGCTCTGTCGTCCGCTTCGCCGCCATCAGCGCTGCGACTCGCGCCGTTTGGAGCACATCGCCCTTCGCCACCTTGCCGCTCCGAATTGCATCGATGGTTCGGGCGTCGACCTCGACGCGGCCTTCGGCCACAGCGGTGCGATAACGCTCACCTTCGTCGTGAAGGTGATGCAAGGGACTTTCGATACCTGTAAGTAGATCGGCCATGTAATGTCGTACGCAAAGCTCCGGCACAGGATGCGAAGATAACCGCACATCGCCCGATCGGCAAGAACGTCCGCCGCAGTACCTCTTGAACTCTTCGCACAGTCGAGACTCAAAAATCGAGCTTCACCCGCGCTCGACAGGGCGATCGGGATCGGTGATCCACTCACTCCACGAGCCCGGATACAATCGCGGCATCGGCAAACCGGCATGCACAGATGCCAGGACAAGGTGCGCGGCCGTCACGCCGGAGCCGCAATAAACAACCGTCTCATCTGAGACGTGAGGTGCGAGAACCCGGCGAAGCTCATCATCCGGAAGGAAGCGGCCGTCATCCGATAGCGAAACCGCGTACGGACAATTGATGGCGCCCGGGATATGACCCGCCACCGGATCAATCGGCTCGACCGTGCCGGCATAGCGTTCTGGAGAGCGCGCGTCTATAAGGCTGCCGCCGCCTTTGCGAATCACGCGCGCCACCTCGTGAGCGTCTACGACAATGCCCGACTTCACGTTGGGGGTAAACGTTCGAGCCGCGTACGTGGCCTTCCCTGAAACCGTGGCCCTACCCTCATCTTGCCAGCGCGACCAGCCGCCGTCGAGGACGGCCACCTTGTCATGGCCCATCCACTTGAGTAACCACCAGAGACGCGCAGCGAAAGCTCCGCCGGCATCATCGTATGCCACAACCGCTACATCCGAATCGATGCCAATCGAGCCCAGGTAATCAGCGAGGGCATCGATACTCGGCAGCGGATGGCGGCCTGTCTTACCCGGAATGATCGTGCCGCTGAGGTGCTTGTCGAGATGTGCGTAGACGGCTCCCGGGATGTGTGCCTCGGCGTAAGCGCGTTGCCCCGCGTCGACGTCACCCAGTGAGAACCGGCAATCGACGATCCGCACCGTATCATCCTCGCGTAGTAACTCGAGATCACTCGGCTGGATGAGTGTGGTAAACTCTGTTGTGTTCATTCCCCCTCTTATCATTCAGCCTCATATATGACCCGACCATCGATGTAGGTTGAGACAACGCGGACGTCCGGAATTCGCTCGGCTTCGATCCGCATGATATCCTCCGAGAGGATCACAAAGTCGGCGCGTTTGCCTGGCACGATGCTTCCGACGACATCTTCCTGGAATGCAGCGTATGCAGCGTCGATGGTGAATGCGCGCAGTGCCTCGTCTCGGTCGAGGCGCTGTTCAGGATACCAGCCTTCTTCGGGAATGCCTTGCTGATCCTGACGTGTTATGACGGCATAAAAGCCGAGCAAAGGATCAACCCGCTCGACCGGGAAATCGGACCCAAAGGCAAGCCGAACGTCGGCATCTAAGAACGAGCGCCACGCATACGCCGTGCGGAGCCGCTCCTCTCCTACTCTATCGCCGGCCCAATTCATGTCGCTCGTGGCGTGCGTAGGCTGCATCGAAGC
>CAZRTY010000182.1:0-4404 GCA_964603055.1 uncultured Rhodothermales bacterium
TTGAGCGTCTCCGCCTGATGCTGCGCGAAGAACGTCCGCACGACGTGATATCCCTCTTTGCGCGACCCTTCGAAGTCTTCTCGGCCGTTCAAGATGCGGGCGAGGGTAGACTTTCCTGCACCGTTCTTCCCGATGAGGGCGATTTTATCGCCGCGCTCGATCGTCAGCGGACCGGCCTTGTCGAACACTTCGATCGGACCGGTGTCCCCGCTGTACGTCTTTGAGAATGCAGAGAGCTCGAGCACGGTGCGGCCGCTCCGCGGAGGCTCGGGGAAGCGGAAGCCGATCTTCGCTGCTTCAGTGGGCGGCGGCAGCACCCGTTCCATCCGTTCGAGGTGCTTGACCCGGCTCTGAACCTGCGTAGCCTTGCTCGCCTTGTAGCGGAAACGCTCGATGAACCGTTCGGTCTCGGCGATTTCGCGCTGCTGATTATCGTACGCGGCCTGCTGAAGCTCGCGCCGTGCCACGCGTTCGGTCAGGTAAAACGAGTAGTTACCGGAGAAATCCGTAACCCGCCCGTGCGCGATCTCGCTGATATGGTCGACCATCCGGTCAAGGAAATACCGGTCGTGCGAGACGATGACGACGGTGCCGTTGTAGTTCTTCAGGTACTGCTCCAGCCAGTCGATGCTCTCGATATCGAGGTGGTTGGTCGGCTCGTCAAGCAACAGGATGGCGGGATTCGACAGGAGGATCCGGGCCAGTGTCGCGCGCATGCGCCAGCCGCCGGAATACGTAGCGAGTGGCCGGTCGAGTTCATCGGCTTCGAAGCCGAGACCCGTCAACACGGCTTCGGCGCGTGGCCTGATCGTGTGCGACTCCTGCGACTGCAATACGGATTGCGCTCGATCCATGGCCGCGAGCAACCGCGCGTAGTGCTCCGTCCCGTGGCCAGTGAGCTCGTCTAGCTCTCGAGCAATGCGGTCCATGTCTCGCTCGGCCTCAAGCACGTCAGCAAATGCCAGCAGCGCTTCGTCGAGCACAGACTGCTTCGGCCCGGCTTCCTGCACGTCCTGCTCGAGGTAGCCTAGGGTGGCATTACCCTCATAGCTGATGGTGCCCGCATCCGCCTTCAACCGGCCGGACAGAAGCCTCAGCAGCGTCGACTTGCCGGCGCCGTTCGGACCAATGAGTCCGACGCGCTTGCCCGTGGGTAACGTCCAGCTCAGGTTGTCGAAAACCTGCTGTCCGCCAAAACTCAGATATACGTTATTGCAATAGATCACGCCTGCACCGCGCCGGTAAATCGCATGAAAAGACTGTCATCTCCACAGAGGAGGCAGTTCCACGATGAACGTCGACGTGTGTTGCAGGTCAAGGTTATCGGCGAACGAATCGGCTGCGAATTAGAGCGCCGGCTGTGCAATCAGTACGCATTCTCGTTCACGAACCCTTTCCAGAGTGTCATGAACATGATCTTTAGATCGAGCTTGAGCGACCAGTTCTGGATGTAATACAGATCGTACTCGATGCGACGTTCGATGGACGTATCGCCGCGCCAGCCATTCACCTGCGCCCACCCGGTGATACCGGCCTTCATTTTATGCCTGAGCATATAGCGCGGCACGCGGTCACCAAACTCGCGGATGAAGATCGGGCGCTCCGGCCGCGGCCCGACGACGGACATATCCCCCTTGAGGACGTTGATGAACTGAGGAAGCTCATCGAGCGATGTGCGCCGGAGGAAGCTCCCCAACGGCGTCGCGCGGCTTTCGCCCGATTTCGCCCACACCGGGCCCGAGCTCTTTTCGGCATCGACCGGCATCGACCGAAACTTCAGCATATCGAAGGTCAACCCGTTGAGGCCCATCCGCTGCTGCTTGTAAAACACGGGTCCGGGCGACGACAGCTTGACGCCGAGTGCGATCAACAGCATGATCGGGGCGGCCAGCAGAAGAAATGTCGCCGAGAACGCGATGTCCATCGCGCGCTTCATTCCCCGCCTGAACTCGAACGGCGTCTCATCAATCAGATGGATCACAGGCATGCCGTCGATATCTGTGATGCGACTGTTGATGATGTCAAGGTGGAAGAGGTCGGGCACGAGGAAGACGTGCGCCAGCCGCCGGGCCAGGGTGTTGACGAGCTCCTCGATTCGAGGCGACGCTGAGAGCGGCAGCGCGAGGTAGACATATGACACCGGCTCGCCGTCTTCCTCCATCTTATCCAGCACATCAACCACGTCAGCCGTGGTGCCCAGGTACGGGACGTCCTCCACGGGCCGATCGTCAAAAAATCCGACGACGTCGAGCCCGATCCACGGGTAATGATGGAACGTCTGAGCCAGCCGGCGCCCTGTCTTGCCGGCGCCGATGATCACCACGCGCCGAACATACTTGCCTTGCTGCCTCGCGCGTCGCACAAAATAATAGAGCACGATCCGAGCGCCGACCATCAACGCGATCGTCAACATGCCGAACAGCAGCATGTGCAGTCGCGAGAATGAGAACGTGCGGTAAAAGAAGAGGCCGACGAGCACGGCTCCCAGGCCGAGTGCGGCAGCTTTCAGCACCGCGAAAATCAACGACGGCAGGCGCTGGGCGCGGCTTCCGCCGTAGAGTCCGGAGAGCACGAACACGGCGCTCCAGATGAGCATCACGCCGGGGAGAATGCTCAGGTAGGCGTCGAGCGCTGGCGGGCCTTCCGGAGCATTCAGCAGGCGAACGGCAATCGGACGGATGGCGTAAGGCGATCCGTCGTGCAGGAGACCGAAGCGAATAAAGTACGCCCCGATCCAGCCTATCGCGATGAAGAGCAGGTCAGAGACAAACAGTGACCGCTGAAGTAACCGGCTGTACTCTTTCAGCATGACGCGCTCCCTCCGCAGGCCCAACGCACATTGGCCGCGAACTTACCCGCCGGTACGGACAGATATAACGTCATAACCACCTGATGACTCGTCATAAAACCGTGCTGCAAATGATGAAGCGTGGAGTGGTAGCAGACGGATCGATAGACAGCAGCGCAGAAAGTGGAAATCGTAACGGAAGTTAAGTATTCCGAGAGGATTTCGGGCAATAGCTTACCGAGATCACATTTCTCCACAACCTTTCTTCTCGTCTCGCCCCATGGCCATTGATGGAATCATCTTCGATCTCGACGGCACGCTCATCGACACGAACGGCATGCATGCACGCGCCTGGGCGCAGACGCTCAAAGAGTTCGGCTACGGCGTGGGCCGAGATCGGGTGGAGTTTGAGATAGGCAAGGGAGGCAGCATGCTGGTTCCGTTTCTGGTGGGAGACGAGGCCGAGGAACGAGTCGGCGACGAAATGCGCGATCGCCACGGCGAGCTGTACGCGGACCTCGTCGAGACGGAAGGTGTGCGCGTCTACCCGCGCGTGAAGGAACTGCTGCAGGTGTGCCGCGATCGAGGCCTCAAGATTGCGATTGCGACGGCCTCGAAAGAGGAACACCTCGAGTCAGTCGTGGAGGCGGCCGGCCTGGATTTGAGCCGCGCCGACGCCGTGGTGACCGATAGCGATGTTAAGCTGAGCAAGCCGGAGCCGGATGTCGTCCTCGCCGCTGCCCGAAAGCTGAAGCTTGCGCAGGGTCAGTGCATGATGGTGGGGGATACGCCTTACGACGGCGTTGCCGCGAACCGGGCGGGTGTGGTACCGGTGGCCGTGATGACGGGAGTTCACTCGGTGGATGCACTCCGACGAAGCGGGATGCGCGGCTTTTTCGACGACGCTGCAGATCTGCTTGAGCGGCTGGATGAGGCGCTCGACACCGCATCGCCGGGGGAGGGAAAGCTGACGGATGCGTTTATCGAGGGACTCGTGCGCTCGCTCGTGGATGAGACCGGTGTAAGCCAATCGAAAGACGCCGCGCTCCTCGCGACGAGCACGGGCGAGATCATTGCGCACGCTACGACCGGGCGCCAGGCGCTGCGGAGCGCGCCACTAGCGGTGCTCCTTGATAATGAAGCGGCTGTTCGCCGCGCCAGAGATTTAATCCTCGTCAGCCTTCGCGAGCCCGACCGCATGAGTCTGTCGGCGGCGGTCGAAGCCGGCATTGACACGATCGTCTTCTCGCTTGACGATGACGAGCGCGGCGCGGTGGAGGAGATCCCCGGGCCGCTGCGCGAGGGATACCGGCAGCCGCGCATCCTGAGGCGGATTCTGGCTGACGAGGTCAGCGCGCAGATGCCGAAGAACAGCGGCTGAGTATTGGGAACGGGAGCAGGTGAGGTAGCGGGAGCGTCGGGCCGTGCGTCCGGACGGTGGGCGAAAGAGCGGTTGTGCAACGCGCCGGCCATCGGCGTCCCGGCTTTACATGGATGAGCGGAGGCGAGGCCGAACCCGGTTCTCCCCAAAACAGCCGGCTTATCGGCAGACGTCGACGCTACATCCAGTGCGGGGCCGCAAACTCAAGCACCCTTTTGACGGCGCCTCCATTATG
>CAZRTY010000183.1:0-4396 GCA_964603055.1 uncultured Rhodothermales bacterium
GCAAGGATCTCGACGGGGCGTCGCATCAATCGGGGAAGAGTCCGAACAGGCGGCTGTCAATCAAGGAGATGATGCTCTGCCGGTCGTCATTCTCATTGACGTAATCGTACTCGTCAACGTCGACGATGAGCTTGGGCCCGGCATCGTATCGCTCTACCCAGCCTTCGTAGAGCTTGTTGAGCCGCTCAAGGTACTCGATTCGGATGGTCGACTCGAACTGCCGACCGCGAGTCTGGATGTGCCGGACGAGCGTCGGCACCGAGGCTCGGAGGTAAATGAGCAGATCCGGCGCTTTCAAGTACGACGCCATGATTCCGTACAGCTCGGAGTAATTCTCGAAGTCGCGCTTGCTCATCAACCCCATGTCGTGCAGGTTGCGCGCGAAAATTTCGGCGTCTTCGTAGATCGTGCGGTCCTGGACAACGGAGTGCGGCAGGCCTTCGATCCGCCGATGCTGGTGGAAACGGCTCGATAGAAAGAACACCTGCAGATTGAACGACCACCGCCGCATATCGTCATAAAAATCGACGAGGTACGGATTATCGTCTACCCGTTCGTAGTAGGCCTCCCATTTGAAATAGTCGCTCAATACGCGCGTAAGCGCGCTCTTGCCGGCGCCGATGTTACCTGCAATGGCGATGTATTTTTTGCCAACGCCCGGCGCCTTTTCCCGGCTCATCGAGAGTTCTCTTCTGGTCAAACTGTTGAACGACGATCGAAACGCGGGAAGATACACAGGCAGTCGATGGACGGTTTGGGAATTGGAGGAATTGCCGCCCTTCGACAAAATCCTCCGGCCGGCAGACACATTGATCACGCGGGAATGCGGAGACGATTTCCGAACTTCCGCCATCACTACTTCCTACCGCCATGGCCGTCATGCCCCGCCAGATATATTTCTACCTCGTCTGCCTGATCACGCTGGTGATGATCATCATCGGCACGGTGCAGATCGTCAACCGGACGATTGATCTGGTGATACCGCCGGAGCCCTACCGGGCGTTCGTCGAATATCCGACGCGAGCGCCCGATGGCGAGGAGGTTAGGGGACTGACGCGCGAAGAGCGTGAAGCCAATGCGGTGCGCGAAGAAGAGCGCCAGCGGCGCGAGAACCGGCGTAACGCTATCCGCGGGATGATCGGCAACCTCACGCTGCTCGGACTGGCGATCCCGATCTACTGGGTCCACTGGCGGCGCATCCGCGATGAGAAGCCGCAGTAGCCGCGGCTAGTAGCGCGCGAAGACGGCGTTTTTAACGGGATCTCTCCGCGCCTGCCGTTATCTTGCGGGCTTTAAGCGCAGACGAGACGTTAAGGTCATCGCAACGTCGAGTTAAGATCTGCTGCGCCGCCCTTATCGCGAATATTGTCGCCCATGTACGGAGACGCATACCGTCCGCCGACGCAGTTTTCGGTTTTCCCGCCTGTCATCAAGAACCTGCTGATCCTCAACGGGCTCTTTCACCTGGCGCAGTACGTCACCGTCGCAACGAACTCGGGCCTGCTGGCCAGCATACTGAACAGCATGGCGCTGTACGCGCCGTTCGCGCCGGAAGTAGGATGGAGCATCTTTGGCACCTGGACGGAGATCCCCGGCTTCTGGCCGTGGCAGCTGGTATCGTATTCCTTCCTGCACGGCGGTCTCGGGCACCTCTTTTTCAATATGCTCGCACTCTGGATGTTTGGCGTTCAGATCGAGAATAGCTGGGGCAGCCGCCGGTTTGCCATCTTCTATTTCACGTGCGTCATCGGTGCGGCGTTCTTGCAGGTTCTGGTGATGTGGGGCATGCCGATCCCGACGGTTGGTGCATCAGGCGGTGTGTTCGGAATCCTGCTCGCGTTCGGGATGATGTTTCCGAACCAGCCTATCTACATCTACTTCCTCTTCCCGATTAAGGCGAAGTGGTTCGTGATCGGCTACGGGCTGATTGAGCTCTGGGCCGGGGTGACGGGCACGCAGCAGGGCGTGGCTCACTTCGCTCACCTGGGCGGCATGCTTTTCGGTTTCCTACTGATCCAGTTCTGGCGCGGTAAGCTGCCGGTGAAGCCGCAGGAACGAATGTACTGGTAGCGAGCGTCCGGCGCAGAGGAGTCAGCGCCCGAACATGCGCTGGGCTTCTTCGAGACGTTCGTGCGTTCCGATGTCGATCCACGGTGCGGTGCTGACAAACGGCCGGATGACCTCGCCTTCGCGCGCCAGCCTCAGGTAGGTGTTGATGATGGAGAAGGCGCCGTCTTCGGTGAATGCGTCGAAGATGCGAGGTTCGATGACGTGGATGCCGCAGAAATCGTAGCGCGTTACGGGGCCGTCGACATCGCGGATGAGGTTGTCGGATCCTGAGGTGGCGTGTTTATCGGCGGCGCCGTAACCGCAGAGACCAGCGCGGTCGAAGATAAGATAGCGCGCGGTTTCAACGGGGCGCACAGCCAGCGTCGCGAACGCGCCGGATGCGAGATGATCCTGATACAGCGCGCGCAGATCGATGCTCGACATCACGTCTGCGTTGTGCAGGAAGAACGGCGCATCTCGGCGGAAGTGTTGCCGCGCGTGCTTGACGCCACCGCCGGTCTCGAGCCGCTGCTCATCCTCAACGGAGATCTCGACGCGCGCGCCGAGATCTGTCTCGCCGAGGAAGTGGATGACGGCGTCGGCGTGATGGTGGACGTTGATGATGAGGCGATCGGCTCCGGCATCGACGAGGCGCTGCGCTACGTGCTCGAGCATCGTCTTGTTGCCGACGTTGACGAGTGCTTTTGGGATGGAGTCGGTAAGCGGGCGGAGGCGTGTGCCGAGGCCGGCCGCGAGGATCATGGCATCCACATGCGGAGGGAGTTGGGGACTTGAGCGTCGAGCAGGCAAGTGCCTCGGACTGTGAGTCAGGCGAGTGAGGAAAGGGCTGGCCGAGCAGGGTGCAAGCAAGTTTTCTACCGGCCGCCGGCCGTGGATTCGAGCGGAGCGTTGCCCGGTTATTCCCCCAAACCCATACCCCCGAACGGCCTCACGAACGCGTGTGCTACGGGCGCAGAGGTCGCATGACGAGCTCGGAGATCAGGTAGTTGTCGCTGGTTTCGAGGAGGTGGATGAGTGTGGATGCGAGATCCTGCGGCGTCATGGCGTTGGACGAGATGTGCTGGCCGGAGGTCTGCGAGAAGTTGGTTTCGATGGAGCCCGGGTAGATGCAGGTGACCTTGATGCCGTCGCCACGGACTTCCTTCATGAGTGCCTCGCTGAAGCCGCGGACGGCGAATTTACTGGCGTTGTAGGCGGAGAGCGTCGGGTTGCCTAGGAGTCCGGCGATGGAGGCGATGTTCACGATATAACCTCCGAAGCCGTTCTCCTGGTTCTGGCGCGCCATCGTTGGCACGGCGCGGCGGGCGCAGAGAAACACGCCGCGGGCGTTGGTCTCCATCAACGTATCCCAGGTGTCGGACGGTGTGTCGACGGCATCGCCGCGGAAGCCCAACCCCGCGTTGTTGACGAGGACGTCGAGGCGGCCGGCATCTTGTTCGACGCGTGTGAACGCGGCGTCGACGTCGGCGTCGAGCCGGACGTCGCAGCGAACAGGGGTGAAGCGATCGCCCAGCTCGCGGGCAAGATCCTGGAGCTTGTCTTCGCTGCGGGCGAGGCCGAAGACGTGCATCCCGCGTTCGACGAGAGAGCGAGAGAACTGGAGTCCGAGACCGCTACTGGCGCCGGTAACGACGGCGACCTTATCCTTGAGATCCATAATTTATCAGGATGAAAGCTGGGGTTTTGCTCGGCTTGATGTACCGAGAGCTGGTGGAGACGATCCCTTCGGAGCAATGAGTCATATATCGGATCACAACAGTTTGTTCGATGCGCTGGAAGCGGCGCGAGAGATGACGCTGGAGCCGCTGTCACTGGAAGTGGACGGGCGGGAAATGTCGCCGGATGTGGTTTTCCGCGCGCTCGATGCGATGGTGAGCGAGGAGCGAAAGCGGCGGATCGAAGCGGTGCTCGATGGGCGAACGCGCACTGTGGCAACGGTGGTCGAAGGTACTATCAACATCGGCAATGTGAGCGCGATGATGCGCACGGCCGAGGCGCTGGGCTTCTTCGAACTACACCTGGTAACGGGGGAGGCGCGGTATAAGACATCTCCGCGGACGACGACGGGCGCCGAGAAGTGGCTTGACGTTCATGCGTGGGATTCGCCGGCGCGATGTGCCGAGGCGCTGAAGGCGGCGGGCTACCGCATCATGGTGACCCATCTCGACCCGACGGCGCGCGGGATCGAGGCGTTTGACTTCACGCGCAAGACGGCGATTGTCTTTGGGAATGAGCGCGACGGTGTGTCGGACGAAATGCTGGCTGCGGCCGACGATCGATGCTTCCTGCCGATGGCGGGCTTCGCGCAGAGCTATAACATTTCGGT
>CAZRTY010000184.1:0-4387 GCA_964603055.1 uncultured Rhodothermales bacterium
GGCCGGTGAAGTTCTCCTTCGCCTTCGTGCCGGAGAGATAGCTGCGGCCGGGCATCTCCTGGCCGAACGGATAGTAGTCCCGCGTCTCGAGAACCGTGCCGCTACTGCTCACCACCACGCGTACGCTGCCCAGACCGAAGGTCCCGATGTCGTCTAACGGGATGGTCCTTGATGTAGTAGCTCGCCGCGCCGGAGGTTGTCATACGGCCGACGGCTTCGCCCGAGGAGGTTGAGATCGTCCAGTACGATGCGCCCGGCCGGGTGACTCGCCGTGGCGTCCACAACAGTACGTTTTCCAAAGCACCGGACCGCTCGGCAAGCGGCCACTAACTTTATTCTCAGCAGTCAATTGTCATTGATCCGTTGAAGAAAGATAGGAATATAGTTCCCATCAACCCTGCCGTCACCACGAACATGTAACCAATCAACTACTCAATCACTATCTACAACAAATAACGAACCCAGAGGGAATCCCTCAATCAGTGTCATCGTTGATGCTAACTCGCCACTGATTACGTCATCATCCCATTGGGGTACCCTTATAAGCACCTGCTCCCATCGACCATTATCATCTCGTAAAATAACAGCTACATACACGTTGCTTTCATCCAATCTGTTTTCAAAGTAACACCTTGCTAACGACAACGTTGTCAGAGCCTCTTCTACAGGCACACGAATACTTGACAAATACTCTTCATAAGCATCGTCCAGTGCTATAGATTGAGCGACAGCAGCTCGACCAATAATTTGACCACACAAAAGAAGACATATGACTATTTTCAACGGGCTTGCCATGTCTCAATGATTTTTTTCTTGTCTCCGGTTATGGACACGGCAAGATTCCAAGAGATACTGACAATACTTCTCTCATCCGGCTTGCCGCAAAGCGAATCCGCAACCCGATTTCTTCCTATTACATCACTACTGATAAAAATTGTATAATAATAACTACTACTGCCATAAATCGCATAGTCCGGAATATCATCATGGTCAACATCAGCTCCTTCAGGCAGAGGCAATGGTCGGCGTGGGGTCTCTAACTTCTCGATAAGTGACCATGAGTGACTGTGCGAAAGCATATTAGCATAATCAAGAATGGCCACAACACTATCAGCGATTTCACCCTTTAGGGCAATTGACTCGTCGCATACATCCGTGATCAATAATATACCGTCTTTACGATATATCATTCCTATCTCAGGGACGACTCGGTTACACCCTACTATTACCACCGATAGTAGCAATAGCACATCACGACTTCGCATTCGATTATCTCTCGTATTGCCTGATTGCATCTTTTAATGTTCGTGCGTAGGTAACTAACCTATCACTTCCACCCCTACTGACGACAGACTCTTTGAATGTTCGCCCTAATGCAGGACGGTCCCCATCCCCCCCACACCACCAATTGTCACGCCCATGTTATCATTAGTTAAAGTAAACACGGGAGCCAGCAGTTGCCTAGACACCTGTTGATCACCCGGTGACGGAGTAGAGTGATCTGGATGGGTATGAACCTGAGCAATGACCTCAGCACCTTTATATACCTTTGTCCCTGCTGCAGTAGTACTGACCCTCGGATTCCTACTTTCATCCACGGTGTTTTCAGCATAATCAAAAACAATCAGAACCACACCGTCCTCGCCGCCTTCTGTCATATATGCGGCGATTTCCACGTTATGCTCGGTCTGAAGGTTCAACATGTGCTGTAACCCAGACGAAACCTCATCCTGCTTGAATTTGGCAACCGGCTCTGGGTCTGATCTTTCAACACAACTCCCTCCGCCGTGATTCCAACCTCCGGAGACAGGGCACCGCCCATCCGGATCGATGAGCCCCAGCGGGTTATTCAGCACATAGTTATACGGGCTCCACGCGGGGTATGACGCTGCCAGCGGATCCACGCTCGTCCACCGTCCGATATTCGGCATGTAGTAGCGTGCGCCGGCGTAGAGCATGCCGCTCTCCGCGTCGCGTTCATGGCCGGTGTAGTTCTCCTTCGCCTTCGTGCCGGAGAGGTAGCTGCGGCCGGGCATCTCGAGGCCACACGAGGCCGAAGGCCGACTGACGGAGCGAAGCGGAGTAAAGGGGTAGTAATCCCGTGTCTCGAGCACGCTGCCGCTTGAGTTCACCACCACGCGAACGCTGCCAAGATGGTCCTTGATGTAGTAGCTCGCTGAGCCGGAGGTCGTCATGCGGCCAATTGCCTCGCCCGAGGGCGTTGCAATAGTCCAGGTCCCACCACCCGTCGCGGAGAAAACACCGACGGTCGCGCTGCCGTCGAGGGCGTAGTACTGCACGGGGCCGGGCGCCGATTTGTAGGGCACCGCCTGCTTGCGGTAGCGCTGCCCATCGGCGTTATAGCGGTACCGGTAGCGGAAAGCCGTCATCCCCGGCTCATAGATGCTCATCACCCGGTTCGACTCATCGTAGCTCAGGGACCAGGTACTGCCGCGGGAGACATCCTGGATTTGCGTCATGTTGCCGCTCGCGTCGTACTGGAAGCTCATCGTGCCGGAATCCCACCCCCGATTGGCACTGGCCGCATCGGTGATACCCGTCAGGCGGTTGGCGCCGCTGTAGATGTATGTCAGATTATCGGCGAGCACGGTTGAGGCTCCTCCTCGGCGCCGAAGTGTGATGATGTTGCCGGCGTCATCGTACGTGATGTTGGACACGTCAAAGTACGACGAACCAATGAAACTACTACCACTCGACCAACGCGAAAAGTCGGCCGCCGTACCGGCTGCAGGTTCAGGTGACGAACAAACCACCGTGATACACGACAAACCTATCCGCTATTCTGACCTCTTCGTGTAACGCACGCCTCTCACATATATCCCAGACTCATCGACCGGCATGTACTCGTTCAAAAAGCGAATATAGTAGATATACTCAGGAGTAAATTTATCAATCCGTACTACAAAATCGTTATTTTCAAATCCTAGATTGCGCCATGCCGACGACCAAAGATAATTATACTGAATAGAATATGGGCGTATCGTTAATGCCTGCGGTACTATAGTAATGATGAGGGTACTGGGATAGGGCAGGGAGTCCCTTGAGATCACAAATGACTCGCAATCAAACTGAGGATCTTCAACTGACGACCTGCCTATCGAAATGACACACGAATACTGCCGTTTACAAGATGCATCCGATATACAAGGGCTTTCAAACTTGAATGACACGCTATCCGATTCTGTCGCTTTCTCAGCAATCTGCATATCAAGAAAGTCACCCACTATTTCGTCACTCGCGATCAATACGACAAATGAACCCTCTTGCCTCCACGAGCCATAACTTAGTGTCCAGTTCCCTGGCGTAAGAATTTTGCTCCCCTCTTTCTTTCGCTCTGATCGAACCGTCGATCGCAAAATATAGGAGCCGTCTTCATCTAACACTAGAACACGCAATGAATCCTCGCTAATATAGGACCCTGCAGCATCAGCATCCTCCGCAGGAGCAACTGCCAGCGTGGAAGTTAGCAGCACTGTAACAGTCAGCAAAGCATACTTGATCATCTGGCCCAGGCGTTTAAGATGTTTTCAGAGCCCTATTTAACTGAGTCGACGAAATCCCTCTAACATGGCAGTTTGTACGGATTATCAGGGAAACCACAAAGCCATCTTCTTTCAATTCCTTCAATACTACCTGGCCTGTTCACGGTAAGGCTTGATGGAGAAAAGGCATATTGTATTCGGTACGCCGAAAGCTCTCCTTTGATGGTTTCAGCCAGGTTCACAAATCCAAGCTTCCCGTCTAATCCGAAACCCATTTTCCCACTAATGCTTCCCTCAGTGAGATACTGGTACGCATGTACAGCCTCATGAACGAGTTGACCCCACGATGAGCCGAAGAGCGAAAGCTCAGGCCGGCCGTCAAGACGTTGTCTGCCCCGAACGTAGCCCTGCCCATCGATGGACATACGGAAGGTAAACACCATGTCGCGGGTCTCTCCCAGCTCAGTCAACATCCCAATCCCCGTTCTTAAGTTGTCTGCAATCTGGCCGTACTCATTAGCTGCTCGCGTTGCAAGAGTAGCTAATGGTCGGTTGCCGTCCTGCGCAGCCATCCGCTCCGCTTGATTACTCTGCATCTGCTTAAGTTCGGCGAATGCTGCTCGTTTTTGCATGAGATCCTTCGTCTTATCGGCAATCTGCTGGTCCCATGTAGACAGAAACTCTCTTCCATCGGGGTCCACGTAGCTTAAAGGATTGTTTGCCACGTAGTTATACGGACTGTACGACGGAAACTTACCGGCCAGCGGATCGACACTCGTCCACCGTCCGATATTCGGCATGTAGTAGCGCGCGCCGGCGTATAACATGCTGAACCGCCCCGGGAAAACCGGAGACTGGTTTAGTTGAGTACGGCGTCGTGGCGG
>CAZRTY010000185.1:0-4376 GCA_964603055.1 uncultured Rhodothermales bacterium
TTTCCGTCACAGAGTCACCGCGATGCGTGACGGCGCGAACGAGGTATACGCCTGCCGCCAACCTGCTCGTGTCCAGACTCAAGGAAGGATGCCCGTCGGCGGATGGAACGGCGATCGGCTCGATGACCTGCCGGCCCAGTATGTCGAACAATTCTACATGCGCCGCGCCGTCAGTGCTCGCTTGAATGCTAATCGTGACGCTTCTGGGAGCCGGGTTGGGGAAGACGGAGAGGGCGAGGCGAGTCGGCTCAGGTGTCGGCGAGGAGGAGACGCGGCTTTGCCCGGCGTACAGGTAAACGCGTCCGGATTCGGCAGCACCACCCTCACTGTCGGCGGCAACGATGATTCCTCCTGCACCGTCACCATCCACGAAGCTCGCGACCGACCATCCGAAGGACGCGCTCGTGCCGGGTCCGGGGCTGGCGAACTCACGGATGAGAGTTCCCCCGTGGCCCGAGAACAGGTAGGCGCGTCCAAACTCCATCTCGTCGGTGATGCTTCGTCCACCTACCAGCAGGTCGCCATAACCGTCTCCGTCGGCGTCGGGTACACCCGAAACCGCGATGCCGAAGAAAGTCGATGTAGTCGGAGTAGGACTCTCGAGCGTGTGGAGAAGCTCGCCCGATGCCCCCGAGAATACATAGGCTGTGCCTGACATCTGCGCGCCACCGTCTTCACGATACGCGCCGATCAGCACGTCTCCGCTGTCATCGCCGTCGACGTCCGGCACGCCCGCTATCGACCAGCCGAATGAGTTGCCAGACTCGGCATCACTGGAAAATGTATGGAGCAGCTCGCCCGTCGAGCCAGAGAAGAGATAGACGCGTCCTCTACTGAATCCATTCACCTCTTCGAGGCCCGAGACAAGCAGGTCCTCAGATGCGTCACCGTCGGCATCCGGCACGCCGGCCACGGCGCGGCCAAAGAAGCTTGGTTGCGTGCCCGGACTCTCGAGTGTGTGCAGTAGCTCACCCGACGCGCCCGAGAACAGATACGCTCTTCCATACCGTGCACCATCCTTGAACTCGTGGGAGGCGCCGACAAGGAAATCGCCGCGTCCGTCGCCGTCGACATCCGGCACGCCGGAAAGTGCAAGGCCGAAGCCATCCAGCTCATCATTGCGGTTGCGGTCGTCCTGCGGGTTCGGCGTGTCGAGGGTATGCAGAAGCTCGCCCGACCGGCCGCTGAAGAGGTAGACGCGGCCGGTATACTTCGCGCCTGAAGGCTCCCGCCTTTCCGCCACGAGCAAGTCGCCTGCGCCGTCGCCGTCGACGTCGGCAACGCCCGCAACCGCACGCCCGAAATCGCCGTTGGTGGCAGGTTCCGGGCTTTCGAGCGTGAGCAGCACCGTGCCCGTCGCACCCGACAGCAGGTGTACGCGCCCCGATCTCGTTTCGCCGCCGTTCTCCCCCGGGGCGCCGACCAGCACATCTTCGTGCCCATCGCCGTCCACGTCAGGGACGCCGGATACGGCTGAGCCGAAGGACCCACCGGTCTGGCGCTCAGGACTGACCATCGTAAGTGACGGGTCGACTACCGGAGCTCCCGGCTCTGAGATTTCGGGCGGCGCGCCACTGAAAAGGAAGGCCCGCCCGTTACCCGCAACGAGGAGGTCGGTCCGTCCATCACCGTCGGCATCCGGTACGCCGGCGACGGCTTGCCCGAACCGGCCTCTGACACCTTCACCCAGGAGGTCGCGAATCACCAGGCCGTCGGCTCCGCTGAACACATACGCTCGCCCATTCGTGCCGCCCGGGCCCCACTCGAGTGTGGCACCGACGAGGAGGTCGCCGAGGCCGTCGCCGTCAACGTCATCCACGCCCGCGACGTCGGCACCGAAGAATCCCCGGAGCTGGTCCCGAGGACTGACCAGCGTCTGCAGGAGATCGCCGGTGTCACCACTGTAGAGGTAGGCTCTGCCGGCCCACGTTGCGTCCGGGTCGAGCGCACTGGAGACACCCGTATGAAGCTGGGCGCCAATCAGGATGTCACCGAAACCGTCACCGTTGGTATCCGGGACACCGGAGACGGCACTACCGAAGCTGCCGCCCGGATCGGCAGCCGGGCTGGCAAACGTGTGGAGTAGCGATCCGTCGTTGCCGCTAAACAGGTAAGCCCGGCCTGCCTTCTCCTCATCATCGGGCCCGACAGCGCCTTGTTCATTACCGGCACCTATGAGGATCTCATCGTGACCGTCGCCGTCCGCATCGGGGACGGCGGCCACGGATAATCCGAACTGGCCTATCTCATTCGATTGTCCGCTCTCGAGCGTGTAGATCAGGTCGCCCGTGGCGCCGCTGAACACGTATGCTCGCCCGGTTCTCGTCTGCTCACCTGCCTCATCCGGCGCGCCGATGATAATGTCGGCATGGCCGTCACCATCTACATCCGAAATGCCGGAGACCGAGAAGGCGAAACGTCCACTTGCTTCGGCGTTAGGGCTCTCGATGGAGAAAAGCAGTGTGCCGGTCGCTCCGGAAAACACATACGCGCGACCGGCGCTGGGCTCGCCTCCCGACTCACCCGATGCACCGACCAGGATGTCTTCAACCCCGTCATCATCGACGTCGCCCACCGCCGCAACCGACGCACCGAATGATCCGAGCTCCTGCGGATCCGGACTGCGTAAGGTGAAGAGGATCTCCCCGGTCGTGCCGTCGAACACATACGCCCGCCCTGCGCCCGGCTCGCCGTCTTCTTCGGAGGGCGCTCCAACGATGAAGTCGCCGGATCCGTCGTCGTTAATGTCGGCTATTCCTGCCGCGGAAGCCCCGAATCGACCATCGACCTGATCCTCCGGACTTATCACCGTCAGCGCGTCGTCTTGTCCGTACGCGTGTTGCGCGGCACCGAAAAACAACGCCGTCACGCTCAACAGTAAGATGATCGAGAAAGGGCGGAGACTGGTGTTCGAGATTCTTCGGATGTGCAGAAACGCCGAGGATTGGGAGTGGAGTAAACGCATGGAATTCGACTTGCTGTAGTGAATGATCGAGTAGAAGAAGCACCGGCGTAAAAATGGATGTCACTGCGCTTCTTAGAGCCGGCTCAAGAGGCCAAGACATCTTGCACGGGCAGAGAATCGACTTGTCGCCGTGAAAACTGCGGCGGGATCCGTCACGGGTTCGGCGTCAGCGGATCGATCTGTTGCCAGTTACCCTGCAAGGCGTGCGGGTCGAAGCTCGGGTCGTTGGTGCCGTAGTATTCGCCCAGGTTGTTCTGGTACCAGTAATCGTACTGGCCGTCCCGCGAGAGCTGCTGCCCCGAGTACGGATCGTTGAACGATGAGCGCTCGTGGATGCCGTCGATGAGGGCGTCGTGGCTCGTGTAGTCGCTACCCTGCCACGCGGATGTGCCGCTGCTTCTGAAGTCGTTCATCCACTGTTGGTGCTGCTGGTCGGCGGCGTCGTAACGTCCCTGCATCATGCGCTGATGTGATTCGAACCGCGCCTGATTATTGGCCATACGCTGTTGATGCTGCGCCTGGCTTGCTGCCATTCGCTGTTGATGCTCAGCATTCGAACGTTGCATGGCGGCCGCGTGAACCTGCGCAAGTCGCTGCTCGAACTGCGGATTCGCGCTATAGCTGTGGGCGATACTCTCGTTTACTTTGACGGCTTCTTCGAGCCGCTCCGGCGGACTCATGACGGCGGATACCTGAATCGTGCCGGCTCCCGGCATGCTCGGAGCGGTGAAATGGCCAACGTAGACGACGCCGCGTACGGGCTCGCCGTTTTTCGTAGCGCGTACCGGCATCTCAAGGCCCTGCACACGCATTCCGCTCTGCCGAGCAAAGCGATCCGCCTTTCGGAACTCCGGCGTGCCCTCGAAAACGGAGCTGCGCCGCAGCTCGCCGAGCGAGATGTCTGAGAACTCGGCGCCCAGGCGCTGCATCACAAGATCATGTAAGACGCCGGAGAAGTGGGTGCCGAACATCTCGGCATACTGGGCCATTCCGAGCGATGTGATGAGTTCACCTCGGGTGCCTTGTATCTCCAGCTCGTTTCGCACTACGCGCCCCGTGTTCGGATCGGTCGCGATGTTCTGCGTGAGCAGCCATCCGGCTGGGATCTCCTGCGTGCCCCGCGTCATCTGGAAGCCCCGGTCGACGATGGCGACGCGCTCGGAGGAGCCGGGTGAGTCCGAACGGGCGCTGTCCATCGATTCCGGCACGTTGAGCTGGGATGTGGATTCGCGCGGCGCTTCGATACGGCATCCGGCCGCGATCAAGGTTGCGAAGAGAAGAGTGGTTGCGGCGACTCGAAACATGGTATCGGATCGGTATGGTGAATCGTATGAAAGAAGCGTCACGGCCTCTTGCTCGGAATCACGTAAACCCGCCTCGATTCTGATCATGAAGACGGCACAACCACCAC
>CAZRTY010000186.1:0-4373 GCA_964603055.1 uncultured Rhodothermales bacterium
CCGATCTCTTTTCGCGAAGCTGGATCCTGGCCTTCGGCAGCATCTTTTTGATCGGACTGGCGCTCAACCTGACGCCGTGTGTGTATCCGATGATGTCGGTCACGGTGTCGCTCTTCGGCGGCCAGCAGACGACGTCCTTTGGGGCGTCGTTCGTGCGCGCCCTCGTCTACGTGTTCGGCATCGTGGTGATGTACAGCGTGCTCGGCGTGATCGCCGCGCTAACCGGCAGCCTCTTCGGCGCGTGGCTTCAGAGTCCGTGGGTGCTCGGCGCGATCGGCGTGCTGCTCTTTCTCCTTGCCCTGAGCATGTTCGGACTCTACGAGCTGCAGCTTCCGTCGTCGTGGATGAACAAGCTTGGTGCGGCCAATCAGGTGACGGGCTTCGCCGGACTCTTTCTGTCTGGGCTCGTCGTCGGCATCTTCGCGGCACCCTGCATCGGGCCGCCAATCATTGCGCTACTCGCGTTTGTCGGCAGCGAAGGCAACGTATTGTTTGGCCTCGGCATTTTTTCGGTGCTCGCCTTCGGTCTTGGCGTTCCGTACCTGTTGCTCGGTACGTTTTCGGGATTGCTCCAGCGCATGCCGAAGTCGGGCGTGTGGATGGTCTGGGTGAAGAAGCTCTTCGGCGTTGTCCTCGTCGGCGCGGCGTTGTTTTACCTGGGCCTCGCCCTCGCACCGCAGTTGGCACCCTATGCCGTCGTCATCGCGCTCGTTTTTGGCGGCGTGTATCTGGGTTTCATCGAGCGCTCGGGCGATCGCGGAACGATCTTCCACAAGGTGAAGATGGGTGTGGGAGGGGTCGCGCTGATCGCCGGCGTGGTGGCATTCGCCGCATTGCAGCGGCCCGGCATCGAGTGGGAGCCCTATTCGCCCGAACGAGTCGAGCAGGCCATTGCCGACGGCACGCCCGTGATGATGGATTTCTACGCCGACTGGTGTGTGCCCTGCCTCGAACTCGACCGCGTCACGTTCACCGATCGGCGCGTCGTGGAGGAGTCGGAGAACTTCGTGCGGCTGAAGGTCGACCTGACGCAGTTCGACTCGGAAGAGTCTGAGGCCCTGCGCCGCCGCTACGAGGTAGCCGGCGTACCGACAATCGTCTTCCTCGACCCCACGGGCGAAGAGATACGGGATATCCGCGTTGTCGGCTTTGTGAACGCCAACGACTTCCTCGGACGCATCGAGCGCGTGCCGCAGCCGAGCGTCGCGGTACCGGCGTCGTATTAGAAGCAGCGGGCCCGCCTATTCGACGACGGCCGGTTGATCGTCGACGCTTGTCGCTTCGAGGTTCTGCTCAAGCCACTGCCGGAGCAGCACGACGTTGAAGTGGTTTTCGCTGGGCTCGCCATCGCCGACGCGCCATGCCGCGTAATCCAGCACGGGGATACCCACGCTCTGATAGGCGGTAACGGTACGACCGGGCAGCGGGCCATCCGCCAGCATCCCAATTACACGTTCGGGGCTTGGCGGGAAGGCATCATCCACGGGATCAGTCTCGTAGCCGAGCGACCATAGCACGCACCGAACGAAATCGCGCTCGGCGAGGTCTTCAATGTGCAGGTGCACGCTGAGGTTGGCCTCGTGACTGGCCGAACCTTCGAGTCCATCCTTCGCCGAACCAAAGGCATGCTCAGCGGAGGCAACGTTTTCTGGCAGCTCTTTGATGAGGTCGTGCAAACGCGCTTTCGGGATCTGACGCGCCGGAAGCCTGGGCGAGGAACGCAGCTCGGCGAATTGTGAGCCCGAGTTTCCGACGTTGGCGGCTTTAGCCAGGTCGTTCGCGTTGCGTACAATGTCGGCAACGGTGCCCGGCGCCGGATCGTTTTCTTCGTGATGCTCCGAGATCGCCCGAGCAATGCTCATGGGGATCTTCCAGTGGAGGCACAGCGCGTGACCAACGGCCGCATGGTCGGTTTCGAGGACTTCCCGCTCGAGCATGAACAGCGGTTTCATTCCGTACTGCGCGGCCATGACGACCTGCGCGTACACCTCGCGGAAATGGTCGAGCATGACCATCTTGCCGATGTCGTGGAGCAATCCGCCGACGTAACATTCGTCCGGGCTCACACCCGGTACATGTGTCGCCATGCCGCGGGCCAGCGAAGCCACGGCAAAGCTGTGGCGCCAGAACTCAGACGGCGCAATCGGCCAGGACTCCGTATCCATCTTCGACTTGGCCGACATCACCGAGATGCTCAGCGCCAGGTTGACGATGGTGTCGCGGCCGAGCAAAACGGTCGCCTGGTTCACCGTCTGCACACGGCGCGGCACGCCATACATCGCTGAATTAGCCGCGCGCAGGATGCGGGCCGTCAGCGTCTGATCGAGCTCGATGACGCGTGCGATCTCCCGAAACTCGACATTCGGCTCGCGCGCAATCTCCAATAAACGACCGATCGATGCCGGCAACGGCGGCAGGGAACGGACACTGTCGAGTATGAAACCGGGTACGACGGACTCCATGCTCAGGCTGGCTTCTTCACTTGCTCCACGTGCACTCGCAACGTGGATATATCGTTCATCTGCGTTATCGGCGCGGTGCCGATGGACTTAAGCACCTATCCGAGAAAACCCGCGCGGAGTCGGGCGTATGATAATCGCTTGCCGAGGCAGCCGAGCCGGCTTCTCATTCCCAAAATCAAATCAGGACGACCATGTTTACCGGTATCATCGAGGCCGTGGGTGTTGTGGCGGATGTCGAGCATCGCGGGAAGGGACGCCGCTTCCGGATTAATGCGCCGTTCTCCGACGAGCTGCGCGTCGACCAGAGTGTCTCGGTTGATGGCGTCTGCCAGACCGTTGTTGATGTTGCGGATGGATCGTTCGATGTCGTGGCCATCGAGGAGACGATGTCGAAGACGTCGCTGGGCGAGTACGAGGCGGGGCGGCGCGTGAACCTCGAACGTGCGATGCCCGCCAACGGTCGCCTCGACGGGCACTTCGTGCAGGGGCACGTCGACGCAACAGGCGTCGTCGAGAGCGTCGAAGTGCACGAGAACAGCCACCTGTTCACGATCGCCTTCGAGGCTGAATTCGCGCATTTGATCGTACCGGTCGGCTCGATCGCCGTCGACGGTGTGAGCCTGACGGTGGCACGCCTGGGCGATGAGGATTTCTCCGTCGCCATCATCCCTTATACATACGAACACACGGTGGTCAAGGACTGGGCGCCCGGGCGGCGCGTCAACCTCGAGTTCGATCTCGTGGGGAAGTACGTCACGCGCTGGTTGGAGCTGCGGAAGGACAAGTCCTGACTTGCGGCATCGACGCCCGCGCCGAATAGTTGACGCCGAGCCGGACGCGCCTCATATTGGGGATCCACGCCACACGTTCGACGACATTTATGGATAAGGACCTCCGTTCCATCCAGCAGGCGCGTGAGATGGTGCGCCTCGCCAAAGCCGCCCAGAAGCGCTACCGCTCCTTCACGCAGGAGCAGGTCGACGCCGTCGTCGAGGCGATGGTCGAAGCAGGCGCAAGAGCATCCGAACGGCTCGGAAAGATGGCCAGTGAAGAGACCGGCTTCGGCCGGCCGGAGAGCAAGACGCAGAAGAACCTCTTTGCGACGAGGACGCTGCACGAGCGGATGCGGGGCATGCGGACCGTCGGCATCATCAATAAGATCGAAGACGGATCTGTCTGGGAGGTTGCCACGCCGATGGGTGTCATCGGAGCGCTCATCCCGTCAACGAATCCGACGTCGACGGCGATGTACAAGGCGATCATCGCGGCGAAGGCCGGCTGCGGCATCGTGATGAGTCCGCACCCGCGCGCCGTCACATGCACGGCCGAGGCGCTGAAGATCGTCGCAGAGGCGGCGTACGGAGCCGGCGCCCCGCGCGATCTCTTCGCCTGCATGACCGACGTCACGCTCGATGGCACCAACGCGCTGCTTGAGCATCCCGAGACCGACGTCATCCTCGCAACAGGCGGCTCGGCGATGGTCCGCGAAGCATACTCCAAAGGCAAGCCGGCGTATGGCGTGGGCTCAGGAAACGTGCCGGTATACGTCGATCGATCGGCCGACATCGACAAGGCGGCGGCCGACATTTTATACGGGACGTCTTTCGACTGGGGGACGCTCTGCTCGACGGAGCGCAGCGTCGTGGCCGACGCGCCGATCAAACGACGCCTCGTTGAGGCGATGAAGCGGGAAGGCGCCTACTTCATGAGTGAGGACGAAAAGGAGAAGCTCCGCCGTGTGCTCATGCGTGATGGCCGCTTCAATGCGGAGCAGGTGGGGCAGGCTCCAGCCGTGATCGCGCGGATGGCGGGCTTCCGCGTGCCGGAATCCACGCGTGCGCTCGTCGGTGAGGTGGATGTTGTGGGGAAGGAGGAGCCGCTGTCGATGGAGACGCTCTCGCCGATTCTGTC
>CAZRTY010000187.1:0-4373 GCA_964603055.1 uncultured Rhodothermales bacterium
ATCATCTTTACGTCGGGCAGCACCGGCCGGCCGAAGGCAGCGCTGCTGACATTACGGAATCACGCCGCGAATGCCGCGGGATCGGCCACCAATATCTCCTTGAAGCCGGGAGACCGCTGGGTTTTGTCGCTTCCGCTGTTTCATGTCGGCGGCCTCGCGATACTCTTTCGGTGCTTCCTGGCCGGAGCAACCGTCATCATCCCGTCGCCAGATGAATCTGCTTCGGCGGCGATAACCAGGTATGGTGCGACGCACCTCTCACTCGTCGCGACCCAGCTCAGGCGCTGGCTCGATGCGCCGGCGGCCATTCCCGCAGATCAAATTTCGGCCGTGCTACTTGGCGGCAGCGCTATTCCCCAGAACCTGATTTCCGATGCGTTGAAGCACGGCCTACCGATCCACACGTCGTACGGAATGACGGAAATGGGATCGCAGATTACGACCACGAAGCCAGATGCCGACATTACCGAGCTGCAGACGTCGGGATATGTACTTCCGCACCGCGAGGTCCGAATTATAGACGGCCGCGTGCAGGTGCGCGGTGCCGCTCGCTTCAAGGGATACTTGACGGATGACGGCGTGGAGGAGCCATTCGACGCCGACGGCTGGTTTACCACCGGCGATACCGGCTACTTCGATGAACTCGGCAGGCTCGTAATCACAGGTCGATCAGACGATGTGTTCATCTCAGCCGGTGAGAATATCCAGCCGCGAGTGATCGAACAAGCGCTGACGTCAATCCCCGAAATCCGGCAAGCGGTCGTTGTGCCTGTTGCCGACGACGAGTACGGCGCGAGACCGGTCGCGTTTGTCGACGCATCCGGGGAGATCGACCACGAGCAGTTAGGGATCGAACTCCGTCGCACGTTGCCTGGGCTTTTCGTTCCGATTGCGTACTACGAGCTACCTGAGCCGAACGTTGGGCTGAAAATCTCGAGGCAGCAATTGAGGCAACGGGCTGAGGAACTCAGGCGGAAGTGAAGTCCGGCGTTATTTGCGCTGGAGCCAGAAGACGAGGATGTCGTCATCGAAGTTCGGCGAGGCGCTGCGGTTCAGCACATCCGTCAGCATCGAACCGATGGGGTTGGGCTCCCAGAGTGCACGTGTTGCGCCCTCGCGGATTCCTTCTTCGCCCACCATTTCACCTGACGCCAACTGCTGTTCCATGAGGCCGTCGGTGTACGCCAGGAACGCCGCGCCTTCCGGAATTTCAACCGTCCGGTCAGTGAACATGGCATTCGGGTCGAGGCCAAGGATGATGTCCGACTGCTCCACAACCGACGTCTCGTGCGGTGCCACTAAAATCGGGCGGCAGTGGCCGGCGTTGGTATAGGTAATCTGGTTTTTCGCGGGCTCCCATTTCAGCAGCAGAAGCGAGGCGAATGTCTCCTCCATCACCTCATCTTGCATGAGCAGGTTATTGACACGCTGCATCAGGAGCGCGGGCGAAGTCGTTTCGCGGAGCATCGCATGCAGCGTGCCGCGCACGTAGCTCAGAAAGCTGAACGCATAAAACTTGGCCTGCAATCCCTTCCCCATCACATCCCCGATGGTGAAGAAGAATGTGCCGGGCTCAGACTCTGTCCAGTCGAACAGGTCACCGCCGCCGTGTTCGCGCGGACTATTGTGGAAATAGACCGTGTAGCCGTCAACGTCGGGCAGTTTCTTCGGCATCAACTTCTGCGAGAAGTCTTTCCCGATGCGCGCGTCGAGCTGCGTCTGATAAATCTTGGTGCGCTCCATCAGCCGTTCGATACGAGTGAGAAGCTGCTCGATGTCGAAAGGCTTGGTGATGTAGTCGTCGACGCCCATCCGCATGCCGCGCATGCGGGAGCTGTCGTCGGCCTTAGCCGTCAAGAAGATGAACGGGATGGCACGGGTAGACTTGTCTTCCTGCAGGGCGGCCTGCAGCGCAAAGCCGTCCATGCGCGGCATCATGATGTCCGAGATGATCAGATCAGGGATCTCCTCGGCGACGCGCTCGATAGCTTCTTCGCCGTTTGCGGCGGTGCGAACGTTATACAGCTTGCCGAGGCGATATTCTAGCAGCCTCCGCAGCGTATGTTCGTCTTCGACTACTAGAATGGAATGTTTAGCCATGGATCCTGCTCGGAGGAGACCAGAAATTCTAAGCGGTTGACGTCTCCTCTACCACGTTCATAGCGCATATCCTTCGTACACGCTTTGATCATCAATAGGCCCATCCCACGTTCGGGGAAAGATTCCAGGATCTCACTTCGGGCCGAAAGTCTACCGTCGAGGTCGAAGCCCTGCGAGTTGTCTTCGATGCCGCAGCGAACGTACTCACCGTTCGCCTCGAACTCCATGGTGACAACCGGTCTCCGACTTTCAAAATTAGCGTGTTGAATAAGATTCGATAACCATTCGTGCACCGCGAGCTTCATCTGATGAAGCGACGGCAGGTCGAGCGGGGGGTCGAACGTACTCGCGTCCTCCCATTCGACAAACAACGCGTGGACACGGTCCACCACTTCGTCAAGATCGGTAAATCGTAACGTCACCGGAGACACGAGGGTACGTGAAGAACCAGACTTCACAACAGGTTCGCACATTCACCCGGGGGTTTTAGCTGAGGGATGCCTGGGCGGCTTCAACGGTCTGGAACTGGCGGAACACCTTGTAGGTGCGCGTCAGTTGGACCACCACCTGGACGGGGCGTGAGACGGAGGCAAAAACGACTTGCCCGTCGAGCGGAGATACCTGGCGGTACATACTGAATATGGAGCCCAGGCCCGTCGAGTCGAGGATGCCGGTTTCGGTAAAGTCCAGGATGAAGTTGCGCGCACCTGCCTTAACCTGATCTTGGCACGCGCTCTTAAATTCAGCCGCGTTCCGGAAATCCAGCGCCTTGCCGATACGGACGACGACCGTCTGCTCTGTAGTCGGCTCAATGGCGAAACTCATCGTATGCTGCATGTTAGTTGGGAAAAGCGTCTTGGGTCACCTGTCGCTAAGAAGGGTATCGGCCGGTGATGCCGCGATGTTAAGCGATTACTAACGAAAGTTTGAGCGGGCCAGGTCGACGTCGACGACGGAATGAATAAATACTGTTTGTTGGGAGCGAGCCCGACGAATGACATCGGGTAATAAATGATTCACCGCATCGCTCAGACGCGCTTTGTCGCCCGGCAAAAACTCGCGTGAGTGAACGGCTTCAAGGTATGCAAATTATCCCGAGCGATATAGCCATCCCCTTCGTTTTCCACGGTTTGTCCGCTGAACCTGCATGAACCGCCGGCGTAGCACGTGGCACCCGATATCACAGCCGTGCGCGCGCGTCTATGAGACCGCGCCGCCGAGGTCCGTCATCGCTCCGTTCGTGCGCCTTTCTCCCTTCGTATTTCTCGTCTTTCTGATGATTCCTGCGGGATGTTCGCCGGTATCGCGGTCGAACGGTGTTGTGGAACCACCGGATGAGCATCACCCGACGTCGGAGAGTTGGGACGTTCGTTTCGTCATCTCGGAAACAGTTGAAGAAGTCGGGGAGTCGCGGCCCCGCCTCGTGATGGAAGCCGGCTACATGGCGACGTTCGATGACGATAGCACGTTCACGGTGCTGCGTCCGGATGTTGAGGAGGGGGAGTCGGACGTGCTCGCGGTAATCTTCGATCCGTCCCGGGGTGATACCAGCGCCGTCGTTCGCGCACATGAGATCGTTTATCGCGAGGCCGAAGGCATCTTCGATGCAACAGGCGATGTCCGTGTGGAAGCCCGAGACGACCGGAGGCTGTGGAGCGACCGCCTGCACTGGGACGAACGTGAACGGCAGATCCGCGCGCCGGGGTTCGTCCGCATCATCTCGCCGTCTGAACGGATCGAAGGGTATAACATGGTTTCCGACGAGGATCTCGACAATTACCGGCTCGAACGCGTGACGGGCGAGGCGGAGATCGAGGAGGCGTCAGGCGCCGACGAGCCGACCGTGATTCGCGACCCCGAAGATCGGCAGGAGGTGCGATGAGAGCATTGAAATTGATATTCCTGCTCGTTTTACTGATCGTACCGAAGGCATCGGCGCAGGAGGCGGAGACCGTACGCGAGGTTCAGGTGATAGGCGCCGACTCGCTCGTAGGCCGCGTGGTCGACGGACGAAGTGTGCGCACGCTCTTCGGGAATGTGCGGCTGCGGCAGGGCGAGACCGACCTCCGGTCCGACCGTGCGACGCAGTTTCTGGATGCAGGGGAGATCCACTTCGTAGGCCGCGTCGAAATAGCTGAGCGCGGCGATTCCCTCCGCGCCGATACGGTCTATTACAACACGCGCACGAAAGTAGGCCGGGCGGTTGGGAACGTATGGCTGACCGACGGCGACGTCGTGGTAATGGCTCCGTCGGGCAATTACGACACGCGATC
>CAZRTY010000188.1:0-4370 GCA_964603055.1 uncultured Rhodothermales bacterium
TGGTACGAGCTCGCTGACGAGTACGGACTCTACCTGGTCGATGAGGCCAACGTCGAAAGCCATGGCATGGGTTACGCCCAGCATGAGACCCTCGCGAACCGGCCCGAGTGGGCGCTCGCTCACCATGACCGGACCGTCCGCATGGTCGAACGCGACAAGAACCACCCTTCGGTCATCATTTGGTCGCTCGGTAACGAAGCCGGAGACGGCTGGACGATGGTGGACAATTATAACTGGATCCACGCCCGCGACGGCAGCCGGCCGGTTCAGTATGAAGGCTACTCGTGGGGATTGACCGACGAGGTTTTGCCCCGTCATACGGATCTCTACGTGCCCATGTACGCGCGCGTGTGGGACATCGAACGATACGCGCAGTCGAATCCGGACCGGCCGCTCATCCTTTGCGAGTATGCCCACGCGATGGGGAATAGCGTCGGCAACTTGGGGGACTATTGGGATGTGATCGAACAATACCCTGTTCTGCAGGGCGGTTTCATCTGGGACTGGGTGGATCAGGGCATCCTCACGACCAATGAAGCGGGTGAGGAATTCTGGGGATACGGGGGCGACTTCGGCCCGGCGGGTACGCCCTCCGATGCCAACTTTGTGATCAACGGATTGATCTTTCCTGATCGGACGCCGCATCCATCGTTGCACGAGGTCAAGCGCGTCTACCAGTATATCGGCTTCGAGGAAGTTGATTTGAACGCAGGCCGGATCCGTATCCACAACAAATACGACTTCACGGATCTCGCTGATTTCGTCCTGAACTGGGAGATCACGGCCGACGGCGCGGTCGTGAGTGCGGGCTCGGCGTCGGATATCCAGCTTGCGCCGCGCGAGCAGCACGTTGTAAGCCTCGGCTACACGCTGCCACGTCCGGATGCAGGCGTTGAGTATCTGCTGAATGTCAACTTCAGCCGCAAGGAAGCGCACAGCATGGTACCGGCTGGTCACATCGTGGCGGAGGCACAGTTCGAGCTGCCCGTTCGCGCCGAAGCGGAGGCAGTGGCAATCGGCGCACATCCTCGCGTAGACATCGATCAAGGCGTGGACGTGGTGCGGGTCGTCGGATCGAGCTTCTCGGCCGCCTTCGACAACAATAGCGGCTCGCTTACCTCGCTCGAGTTCGATGGCACGGAGTTCATCCAGAAACCGCTGGAGCCCAACTTCTGGCGCGCACCAACGGATAACGATTGGGGTAACCGCCTGCCTGAACGCGCGGCCGTGTGGCAAACTGCGCCCGAAACACGGCGCGTAACCAACATGCAGGTTGACCGCCTCGCCGACGGTGCCGCGCAGATCATCTACAACATGGTGATGACCGACGTCGACGGCGCAGAGGTGGCAGACTATCGCACGGTCTATACGGTGTTCGGCTCAGGTGATGTCCTCGTCGAGAACACGTTCGAGAAGCGCTCTGACGACCTTCCGGAGCTCCCTCGGATGGGCATGAACGTTCACCTGCAGCGTGATTTCGACCAGATCGAGTGGTACGGACGCGGGCCGCACGAGAACTACTGGGATCGCAATCGCTCGGCGGATGTCGGCCTTTACTCCGGGACAGTCGCTGAGCAGTATGTGCCGTACATCCGGCCGCAGGAGAACGGTTACAAGACGGATGTTCGCTGGGTGGCACTTACCGCGGATAGCGGCGTCGGGCTCCTCGCCGTGGGCGTAAGCGAGCCGCTCAGCATCGCGGCGCACCACAACATTATGGCGGACTTTACCACACCCGGTGCAGGCATCGTTGACAGGAGGGAAGCCGTCAATCGACATCCGACCGACGTCCTGCCGCGAGACCTCACCTCACTCGATCTCGACCACAGGCAGATGGGTGTGGGTGGTGATGACTCGTGGGGAGCCCAGACGCACGACCAGTACCGCCTCCTCGATACAACGTACCGCTACTCGTTCCGCCTGCGGCCGTTCAATGCTTCGCTCGAGAATCCGGCCGAACTCGCCCGTCAATCTGTATCGAACTGATAATCATCCGCGCTACCTGCAGCCTCAAGAATTACGGTAACCCGAATGCGTTCTATCCAGCATGAAGCGGCCTCCGCCTTCGCCTCCATCTTTGGCAGCAAGCACGATTGGCTGTTCCGTGCACCCGGCCGGGTCAACCTGATCGGCGAGCACACCGACTACAACGACGGCTTCGTGATGCCGATCGCCATCGACCGCGCAATCTGGATCGCCGCGCGACCTCGAACGGACCGCCGCGTCGTGCTCTACTCGCTCGACTTCGATGAGCATGCGTCGTTCCACCTGGATGAGTTGGCAAGAGGGGATGAGGGATGGCTGGAATACGTGAAGGGCACAGCATGGGGGCTGACCGAGGCGGGTTATGAGACGTCAGGGTGGGAAGGCGTCATCGGCGGTGACATCCCCGTCGGCGCCGGACTCTCGTCGAGCGCTGCGCTTGAACTCGTCGTCGCGCGAGCCTTTACGTCGATGGCAGGCTCCAACTGGGATGCCACGGAAATGGCGCTCCTCGGTCAGCGCGTCGAGAACCAGTGGATCGGCGTGAACAGCGGCATCATGGATCAGCTCATCGTGGCGACCGGCCGCGTGGGGCACGCCATGTTCATCGACTGCCGCGCGCTCGAACTCACGCCCACGCCTCTACCGGACGGCGTCGCCGTTGTCGTGATGGATACGGGCACCCGCCGTGGCCTGGTGGATTCGGCATACAACGAGCGGCGCAGCCAGTGCGAGACCGCGGCGCAACACTTCGGCGTCAAGGCACTACGCGATGTCAGTCTCGAAACGCTCGAGTCGCGCATCCATGAACTCGACGACGTTACCGCACGTCGAGCGCGCCATGTGGTGTCGGAGAACCAGCGCACTATCGACGCAGCCGAAGCCATGCGCAGAGGCGACGTCGAACGCCTCGGGCTGCTGATGGACGAGAGCCACCGCAGCCTGCGCGACGACTTCGAGGTGTCAAGCTCGGCCCTAAACCTGATGGTAGACATCGCCCGCAAGCAGCCGGGATGCCACGGCGCTCGCATGACAGGCGCCGGATTCGGCGGGTGCGCCGTCGCCATCGTCAGCGAAGATGCTGCCGGAGCTTTTGTGACGGAGGTCCACCGTCGATATGCGGATGAATCGGGGCTGGAGCCTCGCCTTTATGTGAGTCTGGCAACACAAGGCGCCTCCGTAGCGACGAGCCCGGCCTCTGCTGAGGCCGAGGGAGTGGCTCGTAGAGAGTAACCAGCATCCACATCAGCCGGCATCTGCGTGCCTAATCTCACGAGCAACCGTTGGCCGGCCGGATTTGTCGGAGGCGAGGTCGACAATCAGTAAGCAATCCTTCACAAGATGCGCACACTTGCGTAATATTGGTGCCGCCGCACGGCGTTCTCGCTCGGCGCCTTACAGAGACCGTGTGGGAGACTGAATTTGAAGTGTTCCATTTACGACGATAACGACATTCGACTCAGGCCAGAGTGATGCGATGAGCATGCAATCGGTGGCCGATAAAACCACCTGCATCCATCGGACAACTCCCCAACAAACCGGTAAGACTCGATGACCTTCACCACCCTCGATTACGTCATTTTCAGCATCTACTGCTTCGTCATTATAGGCGTTGGCCTATGGGTGTCACGCGAGCGGGAGGGGCACAAGAAGGACACGGCAGATTACTTCCTTGCCGGTAAGTCGCTGCCGTTCTGGGCGATCGGTGCGTCGCTGATCGCATCGAATATTTCCGCCGAGCAGTTTATCGGGATGTCCGGCTCCGGCTTCCGGATTGGCCTTGCCATCGCGTCGTACGAATGGATGGCCGCCGTCACGCTGCTCGTAATTGCATGGTTCTTCCTCCCCATCTACCTCCAGAAGGGCATCTTCACGATGCCGCAGTTCCTCGAGCAGCGCTACGACACGCGCGTCCGCACGCTTCTCGCCGTCTTCTGGCTGTTCGTGTACGTGTTCGTCAACCTGGCATCGGTTCTCTACCTCGGCGCGCTGGCGATTGAGGGCATCATGGGCGTGCCGCTCGTCTGGGGCATCGTCGGAATGGCCATCTTCGCGACGATCTACAGTATTTACGGCGGGCTCAAAGCTGTCGCGTGGACGGACGTCATCCAGGTCGTCGTTCTGCTCGGCGGTGGTTTGCTAACCACGTACTTCGCACTCGATGCCTTCTCAGGAGGCGAAGGTGCAATTGCAGGTTTGAGCCAGCTACTGACCGAGGCGGGCGATCGCTTCAACGTCATCCTCTTCCGCGGCGAGCTCATGTACGAGACAGACACCGGGGAAATTGCCGATGCATGGGACCTCCTGCCCGGGATGGCCGTGCTCTTTGGCGGGATGTGGGTGGCCAACCTGTTTTACTGGGGATGTAACCAGTACATCATCCAGCG
>CAZRTY010000189.1:0-4366 GCA_964603055.1 uncultured Rhodothermales bacterium
GGGATGAACGACAACGCTCCGACGAGCGTCATTGCCGCGAACGCGCGAAGGAGAACGTGCATCAGAGTATCTGATTTTGATATGCGGATTGTCAGCCGAGGCGACTGAACAGTTCAGGGTGCGGACCGATTCTGCCTGAATCACCCTTATCTAGCGAAGTGATCTGCTCCATCTCGTCCGGCGCGAGCTCGAAATCGAGTACGTCAATGTTTTCCTTCATTCGGCTCGGTGTGGCTGTCTTCGGAAATACGATGTCACCTCGCTGAAGATGCCACCGGAGGACAACCTGAGCGGCCGTCCTGCCGTGACGCTCCGCGATGGGGACGATTGTTTCATCCGGCGCCACACGTCCCTTCGCGATCGGCGCCCATGCTTCCGTGCGGATGTCATGCTGCGCATTGAACAGCCGCACCGTCTCATTCCCAAAATAGGGATGCACCTCGATCTGATTGACCGCCGGCACGGTATCGGACTCCGCGATGAGTTTCTCGAGGTGATGGACCTGAAAGTTCGAGACCCCGATCGAGCGAGCCCGCCCGTCGCGCTTGAACTCTTCGAGCACGCGCCACGTCGTCACAAAATCGCCCCCGTATAACATCGGCAGCGGCCAATGGATCAGGAAGAGGTCGACATACTCGAAGCCAAGCTGATCGAGCGTTTCGTCGAACGTCCTCCGGGCCACGTCCGGTTCGTGATTCGGGGTGTTCAGCTTGCTTGTGACAAAGACTTCCTCGCGCGGAATGCCGGAAGCACGAATCCCATCCCCCACCCCTTTCTCGTTACCGTACATCTGGGCGGTATCAATATGGCGATAGCCGGCCTCGAGCGCCTGTTGCACGGCTCGCGAAGTATCGTCAGGTAGAATCTGGAATACGCCGAAGCCGATTTGTGGGATTGTGTTGCCGTCGTTGAGAACGATGTCAGGTACGGACGTCATGACGAATGCGGTGAGAGAGCGTGCGAAAAACGCAGGCTGCCCGAACGGCAGCCGCGCTCTCCGCACCTCAGACGCGCATTCTTGTTCCTGCTAACCCCCAACCACTTATCCATGCGCCGTCTTTGAGAAGGCCCCTCCCCGTTGCCTGTCACATACCGCCTACCGGGTCAACACCATGCTTCGCGTCTCAACCGATCCGCCCGCCGACAGGCGATAGAGGTACAACCCATTCGATGCATCGCCGCTCTGCCATTCGACGCGGTGGCGGCCCGCCGGGAGCTGCTCATTGACCACGGTGGCGATCTCACGCCCGAGCACGTCGAACACCTGAAGCCGCACGTGACCCGCCGTTGCCAGGTCGAACTCGATCGTCGTCGCGCCGCTGAACGGGTTGGGGTAATTTTTCGAGAGATGGATTCCGTCAGGGAGCCCGGCGATACGCGCGTTTGACGTCCCATACTCGATGGCATCGAGTGGTTTCGTCGGATCGACGACGTGGTACCACATCGTATCGGTGCGGGCGTGCTGGTCGGTTGCTACGACCTGGAAGTACGCCGAGCGCGACGCCTGGTCCGACTGCCCCTCGAACACGATAATCGTATCCTGTTCGACCGAGACGAACGTCGGCTGATCGATGACGTGGAACGTAACATCGCCCGTGAACCGGTCCATCCGCAGTGTGTCGCGCTGCACGCTTCCATCAATGCGGATCGACTTGCCGGCCGGGAGGAAGCGCGGCGCCCATTCGGTTTCGGCGGCTACCTCGAGCGTACGAGCGTAGAGCTCGCGCGTCACCCCTCCGCTGCCGTCCTCTCCGAACATGCGGATCTGCCAGACGCCATAATCATCCTCTATGATCGAATTCCCGATATTCCAGTAGAAGTAATATGTGCCCAACCGGTTTTTTGGCCGCATCGAGGTCTCAACATGTGTCCAGAGGACTCCGTCCGGTTTCACAATCTCGACCCGGTAGCGGTCGCCTGGCTGGTTCTGTATTTGAAACCAGAGGACGAATTGCTCTTGATCTGTGGCCCCAAACACGCTGGGCTCTGACAGCGACTCGATGAAGCTGGCATAGTCGAACACGTCCACGTCACCACCCATCGACTCGCGTGTGGCAATGCCGATGTTGTACACCTTCATCTGATCGTCTCCGACGTATTGTGGCTGGTCCTCCCAAAGGCTCGGACCATCGTGCGCCGTGCCTTCAAAAGGATCTATGAAGGTGCGAGTCTCTGGATTTCTAACCTCGAAGTGCAGGTGCGGCATATCGGAGAAGCCTGAGCTCCCGATGTATCCGAGCAGCTGCCCGGCCTCGACTTCCTCGCCGACCTCAACCGTGACCGAGTTTCGGCGAAAGTGGAAATAGGCAGTCTGAATGTCACCGCCGTGATCAATCACCGCTCCGTTCATCAGGTTGGCCAGAGTCGGATCCCACGCCGTGTTGCGGTCGGGGTGTTCGAATGCCGTTGCACTAACGACGCCTGCTTCCGCCGCGAATACCGGCACGCCATGGTCCATCTCGCGGAAGGTGAGAAGCCCCATATCAACCCCGTTATGGCCGTCGTAGGTGTGGATGTTGCTCATGTAATCCCGAATGCCGGAGGTCGAGTCGTGGTCCATGTATCCTACAAGGACGTGGTCGTGGTCGATTTCGCCGGCCATCGGCCAGATGAAGCTGAGCTCGGACAGCGTATTGTGCTTCCAAGCCGCCTGGTGCGGCACAGTGCCGGGCCCGAAGTTCTCTGGCGCCACCCACGTTCCTTCTGTGACGGAAGGGGCGACATGTCGGGGCAGCTCCGGCGCCGCCGGCGTGTCCTGGGCAGTTGCGGTGGTACTCACGAATGTGATGAGCACCAGTGTGGTAGCGAGTATCTGAAGACGGTACATGGTCTTGGTCGGACGAATGGCTGAAAGGTGTCGGCGCCCGCAAGGACCACGACTGCCCGTCAACTGAAACTCCGCGACGGCGAGGTAGGCCCTGCAACTATGAAGTACGTGGTGTCGAGAAGGATCTCATCATCAGCCGTCATTTTTCTATCGCCTTCATTTCGTTCGTATTCGTGCCGGCGGTTTGCAATTCTGCCGAATGCCCCGGTAACAGCTCCGGAAAGTTTCGAAAGAGTTTCGGTAGATCATCGCGGCCCACGGCATTTTAGGACTCACATGAAATGACGACGCATGTACGGCCGTCATCTACGTTAGCTCGAAGGAGAGATCCCATGGTTCGCTTATATCAGATTCTTGGATTTGCCATCGCGGTTGGTCTATTGTCCGGATGTGATGGCCAGGAAGGAACAGCGAACGGCATGGTATACCCGACTGATACATCGGACGCCCCGACGGGCCTTCCCTTCTCGGTTCAGGAAGTCATGCAGTTCGATTATCCATGGGCAATGACGTTCCTTCCGGATGGACGTTTGCTCATCACCGAGATGACGGGCGATCTTCACCTCTACGACGTGGAGAACGACAGCGCCGTGACGATCGATGGCGTGCCGGAGGTGGTCCATGTCGAGCAGGGCGGCCTGGGTGACGTGGTTCTGCACCCTGATTACCAAAGCAACGGGCACGTTTATATCAGCTTCGTAGAGCGCGGCGACGGAGGTCTACTGGGTGCCGCTGTCGCAAGGGCGAATCTGCAACTGGATGACAACGGCGGCGGGTCGCTCGAAAATGTGGACGTGATCTGGCGTCAGGTGCCGAAGACGTCCGACGAAGGACACTTCGGCTACCGCATCGCATTCGATTCTGACGGCATGCTGTGGATCAGCTCGAGTGAGCGTCGTGAATTCGATCCCGCGCAGGAAATGGATACAAACCTCGGCAAGATGATCCGCCTGCGCGATGACGGCAGCGTGCCTGATGACAATCCGTTCGCAGACCAGGGTGAGATTGCGGCACAAATCTGGTCGCTTGGACATCGCAACATCCTCGGCCTCGCGTTCGATTCGGCCGGGCGGTTGTGGGCGCACGAGATGGGCCCCAAAGGCGGCGATGAACTCAACCTCATCGAGCGCGGCGCTAACTACGGCTATCCGATCGTCTCTGATGGGAATCACTACGACGATACGCCCATCCCCGACCATTCCACGCGGCCGGAGTTCACCGCGCCCGTGATTAGTTGGACTCCCGTGATCTCGCCTGCCGGCTTTATTATCTACGACGGCAACATGTTCTCCGATTGGAATGGCAGCGGATTTATCGGAGGCCTTTCGTCGATGGCACTCGTGCGGGTAGAATTTGATGGGGACAATGCCCGCGAAGCCGAGCGCTTCGAAATGCAGCGCCGTATCCGTGAAGTCGAGCAAGGACCCGACGGTGCGATCTGGTTGCTCGAAGACGGCACGCGCGAAGGTACAGGGATGCTTTTGAAGCTTACCCCTCAGTGACGTCGACGACATCATCGGCTCATCGCTGATTCGTCCG
>CAZRTY010000190.1:0-4337 GCA_964603055.1 uncultured Rhodothermales bacterium
CCGTAGTTCGTAACGTCGCGCGGTCTATGAAGCGTTAAGAAAAGAACTGGCAGAACAGCTTGTCGTGCCGGATATTGTCTATTCTCTGAAATCGAACCGGTTGCGGACCTAATGAGCCGTCCTTAGCGCCCGGCTGGTTGGCACGTCATACCTCCCTTCATGCCTGAACCCACGTTCACCGAACGCCGCTCGGCCGTATCTCGCACGACCGCCGAAACGAGCATCGAGTGCGAGCTCTCGCTGGATGATTCCTCTACAATCGACATCGACACGGGAGTCGGCTTCCTCGATCACATGCTGACCCTCTTTGCCCGGCATGGAGGCTTCTCGCTGTCGATTAAAGCCAAGGGCGACCTGGAAGTCGACGACCATCATACGGTTGAGGACTGCGGGATTGTGATCGGCCAGGCGTTCCGAGATGCCGTCGGCGACAAGGCGTACATCGCTCGATATGGTCACGCGTACGTGCCAATGGATGAGGCACTCTGCCGCGCGGTGGTCGACCTGTCGGGGCGCTTCTATCTCGTCTTCGACGCCGCGTTCTCACGTGAGCGTGTGGGCGACATGTCGACCGAGATGGTGAAGCACTTCTGGTATTCCTTCGCGGAAAAGCTGGGCTGCAACCTGCATATCTCCGTATTGAATGGCGAGAACGACCACCATCGGATCGAGGCCATGTTTAAGGCATGCGCCAGGGCGCTCTCGGCCGCCGTGCGGCGCGACGCCAACTCTGAGCGGATTCTCTCGACGAAAGGGGTGTTGTAAACGGGTATGCTGAAGGACGAAACCATCGCCATCGTCGGAGCGGGTAACATGGGGCAGTCGATTCTCGGCGGCCTACTGCGGAACTCCGATCTCGGCGCATCCAGTATTCGCGCGTCCAGGCGCTCGACGGCGGCGCTTGATGAGCTCTCAGCCCGCTATCCCGGCGTTGTTACGACAACGAACAATGCGGAAGCGATCAATGGCGCTGACGTTGTGCTACTTGCCATCAAGCCGCAGAACTACGATCAGGTCGTAAAGGAAATAGGCTCGCTCGTCTCTTCGGAGACGCTGGTCATCAGTGTGCTCGCGGGTATTGAGGCCGAGACGATATCGTCGTCGTTCGCGTCGCGGCCGCCCGTCGTGCGCGCGATGCCGAATACGCCGGTACTGGTTGACCTCGGTGCGACGGCTATCGCAGCGGGTCATGGCGTGAACGGACGCCATCTCGACATGGCGAAATCGATTTTCGGCGCCGTCGGCACGGTTGAGGTTGTACCCGAAGAGCTGATGGACGCCGTTACCGGTCTGTCGGGCTCGGGTCCGGCGTACGTGTATATGGTGATCGAAGCGCTGACCGACGGGGGCGTCAAGCAAGGGCTGCCTCGTCCGACAGCGTATCGGCTGGCGGCGCAGACGGTACTGGGCGCCGCGCGGCTTGTGATCGAAACAGGTAAGCACCCGGCAATCCTGCGTGATGAAGTGACAACGCCGGGCGGCACCGCGATTGCGGCCGTGGCGGACCTGGAGTCGCATGGACTGCGCACAATGCTGATCAATGCTGTGGGCACAGCCACGCGGCGGTCGAAAGAACTGAGCCGAACCACACGCGAGTGACGAAGGATCTGACCATCATCGACTACGGAATCGGCAATCTCCGGTCGGTGCAGAAGGCGTTCGAGGCAGCAGGCGCGCGCGTCGTGCGCTCGGGTGATCCGCAGACTATCGCCTCGGCATCGAAGCTCGTACTCCCCGGCGTCGGAGCGTTTGGTATGTGCGCCTCGAGATTAAGGCGGCTTGGCCTCGAGGAGCCGATCAAACAGGCGGTTGAGGCGGGCGTCCCGCTGTTGGGTGTGTGTGTGGGGATGCAGCTCTTATTCGAATCGGGCGAGGAGCGCGGGCGGCATCAAGGGCTGGGACTATTGCCGGGGCGTATCGTGCGCTTCGAACGCGATCTCCCCCAGGCAAATGGACGTCCGCTCAAGATTCCTCATGTCGGCTGGAACCGGCTCGACATTCGATCGGACTCGCCGTTAACGAAGGGGCTGAGCGCCGACGCCTATGTTTACTTCGTACATTCGTATCATGCCGCACCGACCGTGGCCGGCGACGTCATCGCAACCACGGCTTATGGCATTGATTTTCCAGCAATTGTGGGGCGGAACAGGGTGTATGGCGTCCAGTTTCATCCGGAGAAAAGTCAGCACGACGGTCTCCGCATTTTGCGCAATTTCGTCGACGTTCTCGTTTAACGGCAGAAGGTGCGTCCTTCTGCCTTTCGTGTTTAAGGCGTGTCTATGATTCTCGTGATCCCTGCAATCGATCTCCGCGACGGCAAGTGCGTCCGCCTCTACCAGGGCTCGTATGAGCAGGAGACCGTTTATTTCGACGACCCCGTCAAGATGGCGAAGCTGCTGCGCGTGCAGAATGCTCGTGTGCTGCATATCGTAGATCTCGATGCTGCGCGTGGAGACTCGAACAACAACCGGCGAGTGATTCAGAACATCGCGGAATCGCTCGACATCCCGATTCAGGTTGGCGGAGGCGTACGCACGATCGAGGACATCGAGTCGCTTCTCGATCATGGTGTGTACCGCGTGATTCTGGGTACGAGCGCGGTGCGTGACCCCGATATGGTCGACGAGGCCATCGCGCGCTTTACCTGCAGCCGCGTTGTCGTTGGGATCGATGCGCGAGACGGCGAAGTTCGCGTAGACGGGTGGACGGAAGGCAGTGGCATCGGCGCCGTGGACATGGCGATCGACATGGAACGGCGCGGTGTGAGGCGGTTTATCTACACTGATATTGGCCGAGACGGCACGCTGCAAGGTCCGAACACCGAGGCGTACCGGACGCTCGGCAAGGCGCTTGAGCATGCACATATCACGGCCTCGGGCGGTGTAGGCGGATATCAGGACCTCCTTCGTATCAAGGAGCTCCAGCCGTATCGTGTTGACTCAGTAATCGTCGGGCGCGCGCTTTACGAGAATCGCTTTCCCTGTCAGCAGTTCTGGTGCTGGAATAAGAAGGAGGAAGTGGAGCTCGATCGATTTTCGACGGCAGAGCTCGCGTCAGATGAGACGACGCCCCCGCTTCCGCCCGATGCCAATAGCTAACGTCCGGCGTTATTGCTCGACAGCTACGACCTCCCTCCTACGCAACCTGACTATTTATGGCCCTCGCCAAGCGAATCATTCCGTGTCTTGATGTGGATCAGGGCCGCGTCGTCAAAGGCGTCAACTTCGTCGAACTCATTGATGCCGGGGACCCGGTCGAGCAGGCGAAGTTTTATGATGACGCGGGTGCCGACGAGCTCGTCTTCCTCGACATTACGGCCACGCACGAAGGCCGCGACATCATGCATGATGTCGTGCGGAAAACTGCGGATCAGGTTTTCATCCCGCTGACGGTTGGCGGTGGTCTGCGGACGGTGGATGACATGCGTGCGATGCTGAACGCTGGTGCGGACAAGGTGTCGCTGAACTCGGCCGCGATCGCTGATCCTGAACTGATCAGCCGCGGCGCCGATGCGTTTGGCAGCCAGTGTATGGTCGTAGCCATCGACGCGCGGCGCGATCGTCCGGACGGTTGGACGGTCTACACGCACGGTGGCCGCCGAGCGACCGAGCTGGACGCCGTCGAGTGGGCCGTTGACGCAGAGAAGCGTGGCGCGGGTGAGCTGCTCGTGACGTCGATGGACCGTGATGGGACGAAGGACGGCTATGACCTCGAACTGCTGCGAACCATAGCGGAAGCCGTGTCGATCCCGGTGATTGCCTCCGGAGGCGCGGGCACGCTCGAGCATCTGGCCGAGGGGTTTCTGGAAGGACACTGCGATGCGGTCCTGGCAGCTTCCATCTTCCATTTCCGTGAGTTCACGATCGAGGAAGCGCGCAATTACCTGAGAGAGCGCGGCATCGACGTCAGACCAACGCCGATTATAAAGCCGGCGTAGGGGGCGCTACTCCACGTCTGAAATTAAATCCGCCCAGGACCTTCAGCTCCTGAATCTTCGGGGTTAGTCGTACCGTAGGCCGCCAAAGGGTTCAGACTCAACAACTTGCGGCGGTCATGGCATCTTCTACCGAACGTCCCGTCTACGTTTACATCCTTGGTCTGGCAGCGCTGATATTGTTCGGCGCGAATATGGCCGTGATGCTCGAACGCGAGCTTTGCCTCGAGCCGGATTCCTCGACGGTTACTGCCGCGGATGTGCCAATGTCTATTGACGCACCTCCTCCTCCGCCGTCGCCGATTATCGTCGACCTCGATAAGGTCCGCATTGAGGTTGAGCGCGTGCGCGAAGAGGTGGAACGTGTACGGACGGAGCATCGCGTACGAGTACAGCGGGTGAC
>CAZRTY010000191.1:0-4335 GCA_964603055.1 uncultured Rhodothermales bacterium
TACCGCGGCTCCACGCCGTCTTCCTTCATCTGCCGGATTCCCTCGTCGACCATCCGCATGATCTCGTCGCGGTTGGCTTCGTATTCAATGATCGTCATACGATAATCATCATGTGATCTGGTGAAGTGTCTGCGAGTCGTGCCGCAGATCAAAAACTCAGGCTGCCACGGCAGCGTTACCGGCCGCTCGTCAACCCAGTTCCAGTTATCTATCGCAACGGTGAGCCACAACGCTTCCGCCACGTCCATGGCCATGCGCATGCAGCAACTCGTCGAGCGGCTGCAGCAGGAAATTGTCTCAGCCCTTGAAGCGGCCGACGGCGAGGCCCGGTTTCAGCGTGATTACTGGGAAAGGGATGACGGCGGCGGTGGTCTTACGATGGTCATCGAGGACGGGTCGGTCTTCGAGAAAGGTGGCGTCAACACATCGGCCGTCCATGGGATGCTTCCGGATACCACGGCCCGGCTACTCGGCATCGAAGCTGCTCCGTTTTTTGCGACGGGCGTCTCGCTCGTCATCCATCCGCGCTCGCCATACGTGCCGACGGTCCACGCCAACTTCCGCTACTTCGGCATCGGCGCCGATCTCGACAATCCGGACGACGAATGGTTCGGCGGTGGCGCCGACCTCACGCCCTACTTCCCCTACCTGGAAGACGCCCGGCACTTTCATCAGGTGTGGAAGGACGTCTGCGGCCGGCATCCCATCATCAGTTACGACGCGCTGAAGCACCGCTGCGATGAATACTTCTTCCTCCCGCATCGCGGCGAGGCGCGCGGCGTGGGCGGCATCTTCTACGATTATCTCCGCGGGGATGCCGAAGCCGCCTTCGCGTTCACGCGCGATGCCGGTGAACACTTCATCGAGGCATACGTGCCGATCGTAGAGCGTCGGCGCGATGTACCGTACGGCGAGCGAGAAGTCGACTTTCAAAAGCTGCGGCGCGGCCGATACGTAGAGTTCAACCTGCTCTTCGACCGTGGCACACGCTTTGGAGTGGAGACAGGCGGCCGTACCGAAAGCATCCTCATGAGTCTGCCGCCGGAGGTTTCGTGGCGCTACGACATGGAGTTCGAGGAAGGCTCGACCGAGGCGCTGGCGTCACGTTTTTTCGCCGCCCACGGCTGGCTGTCGCCGCAATCGGATGGCTTGAAAATGCCGTATGAAGGAATCAGGGATTGAAAGTCGCTTCCCTGAATCTTCGGGCGGTAACAGGAACTGAGGGCACTGCCCAGGCTATTCTCCCTCAGCCACCTGAATCATTGTTTTTAATTGGCATGGCCCTATGGGACCGCGTGAGTTTCTGAAAGGTTACCAGTTCGACTCCCGCCTCGTCACCGGCGAGTACTTCTCCTCAGAGCCGCTTGAGCTCGAGGCAGGCGATCGGGTGGGCGTGGTTATGCTCAACCTCGGCGGGCCCGACACGGTCGAACAGATCGAGAGCTTCCTCTACAATCTGTTCATGGATCCGGCCATTATCGACATCCCACTGAAGGGGATCTTACGCCACTGGATATGCCGGTACATCGCCAGGTCGCGCGCCAAGAAAGTGGCCGTAGATTATGAGATGATCGGTGGTGGCTCGCCGATCAACCGACTCACGCGCGAACAGGCGGCCGCCCTGAACAAGTACCTCAACAAACGCTTCGGCGCGGCGGCGGACGTCGAGTTCAAGACATACGTAGCCATGCGCTACTGGCATCCGTTTAGTGAGGAAGCCGCCGCCGAGATGCGGAAAGACGGCATCAACAAAGTCGTGCTGCTGCCGCTGTACCCGCAATACTCCAAGACCACGACGGGCTCCTCGCTCATTTACTGGCACGCGCTGAAAGAGAACAACGAGATTCCGGATTGGCCGACGACGTACGCCTTTGAGTACGCCGCCAATCCGAAGTTCATTCAGTCGGTCAGCGAGCGCATCGACGAAGCGTTGCAGCGCTTCCCGAAGAACGTGCGCGATCAGGTGCACCTTGTCTTCAGCGCACACGGCACGCCGCTCAAAGAGATGACCGAGCGCCGCGACCCCTACTGCTGCCTCGTCAACTCATCCGTCGAGCGCGTGATGACATTGCGCGGCTTCGACCGGCCGTTTCATGTGTCCTTCCAGAGTAAGGTCGGCCCGGGTGAGTGGCTGTCGCCCAGCACGCCGGACAAGCTCGAGGAACTCGCCGGAGACGATGTTCGCTCCGTGCTGATGATCCCCATCGCGTTCGTCACCGATCACGTGGAGACGGCGTACGAGCTCGATATTGAAGTCCGGCTCGAGGCCGAGGAGTTCGGGATCGAGCACTACGAGGTCACATCCGGACTCAACTGCCATCCGCTCTTTATCGAGAGCCTGGCCGAGGCCACCATCGCGCAGCTCATCTTGCCGGGCCGCGACAGCGTCGGCGCCGATGGTCTCGACTACACGCTCCGGCCCATCAAGCGGATGCCCACGTTTAAGGCGGCCGACCGCTGCACCCGTTGTGAGCACTGCGATCACGTGTGCGAAGCGCGGCGCTGGGATGTGGATGTTGCCGCCGAGCGGGAGGACGTGGTCACGCAGCAGGCCTAAGAGTCGATGCTGCCACCGTCCGACCATCTGCTGCGTACGCTCGCGCCGATAGCTCTTGGCTCGCGCGTTCTCGACCTCGGCTGCCGCAATTCGCGGCATGTGCGTCCGTTTCTGCAACTCGGCTTCGAGGCACATGCCGCCTGCCCGGATGCTTTAGTTACGGAAGAACTGCGCATGTCGCTCGCGCCTGATTTCCCCGAGCAGGACCTTGAGCGGTCCATCATCACCACGCAGCCCGAAGAGCTTGGCTACGACGACGAGTTCTTCGACTGGGTCATTGCCTACCGGGCGTTCGGCGCAGATGCCCAGCTTGAAGACGTCCTCGCGTCGTTCGTCGAGGTCAGGCGCGTGCTTCGCTCCGGCGGCTGGTTTTATGTGGCGATGGACGTACCATCCGACCCGCCCGCCACCGACGACGAGCGCATCATGAGCGTTTACACGCTGCTTGAGCGCGCAGGCTTCGAACTGTCGGAGAAAGGGAACGTCATCGAAGAGGACGGCGCTCCGGTGGTGCGTGCTATCTTTCGCCGCGTCGACGAAAACACCCCGTTATAGATTTTCTTCCCCATGACCGATCGCACGAACACCAGCCGCCAACTCTTCGACGAAGCCCAGCACGTCATCCCCGGAGGCGTCAACTCGCCCGTGCGTGCGTTCAAGAGCGTCGGCGGCACGCCGCTGTTCATCCGCCGCGCGGAGGGCGCCTACATGGAAGATGCCGACGGCAACCGCTACATCGATTACGTCGGCTCGTGGGGACCGATGCTATTTGGTCATGCACCCGAAGAAGTAGTACGCGCGGTTCGCGAGGCGGTGGAAGACTCGACGTCATTCGGAGCGCCCACCGAGATCGAGGTGCGCGTTGCCGAGCTCATCTGCGAGCTCGTGCCTTCGGTCGAGCGCGTGCGGATGGTCAACTCGGGCACCGAGGCCACGATGAGCGCCGCCCGCCTGGCACGTGGCTTTACCGGCCGCGACAAGATCATCAAGTTCGAAGGCAACTACCACGGCCACGGCGACTTCTTCCTGATCGCTGCCGGCAGCGGCGCCATGACCTTCGGCACGCCAAACTCACCCGGCGTCACCAGCGGCAACGCACAGGATACGCTCGTCGCGCGCTACAACGACCTCGAGCACGTGCGCAGCCTGATGGAGGCCAACCGCGGCCAGGTCGCCTGCATCATCGTCGAGCCCGCCGCCGGCAACATGGGCTGCGTGCCGCCCGAGCCGGGCTTCCTCGAAGGCCTCCGCGCGCTTTGCGATGAACACGGCACCGTCCTCATCTTCGACGAGGTCATGACCGGCTTTCGCGTGGCCCGAGGCGGGGCACAGGAGCGCTTCGGCGTCATGCCCGACCTCACCACGCTGGGCAAAATCATCGGCGGCGGACTCCCCGTCGGCGCTTACGGCGGCCGCAAAGAGATCATGGGGTTCATCTCGCCCACCGGTCCCGTCTACCAGGCGGGCACACTCTCCGGCAACCCGCTGGCGATGAAAGCCGGATACGCCGTCCTCCGAAAGATCGCCGACGATACGAGTCTTTACGACCGCCTCGAATCTTTCGGCGAACAGCTCGACGAAGGCGTCGCCGCAAACCTGAAAGCCGTGGGGCGCAACTTCTACACCACGCGCCTCGGCTCGATGGCCGGCATCTTCTTCACCGAGCAGAAAGTCGTGGACATGACCACCGCATCGACGTCAGACACCGCGCTCTACGGCCGCTACTTCCACGCGATGCTCCGCCGAGGCGTCTACCTCGCGCCGTCCGCATTCGAGGC
>CAZRTY010000192.1:0-4314 GCA_964603055.1 uncultured Rhodothermales bacterium
CCTCACAACTCTCTACTCCTCTTCAGAACACCCCCGCTGCGTCTCGCTCGCATATCAGCGACACGACCTTCAGGCGGCGGGCGCTGGACGGCGTTTTGAACGTAATGATCTGATCTTCGCGGGCGCCGAGAAGCTGGGCACCGATGGGCGCGACGACGGAAACATAACCGCGCTCGAGCCGGGCGTCTTTCGGTAGCACCAACGTGTAGTCCATCGTCTGGCCCGTCTCCATATCTCGGATGCGGAACTCAGAGCCGAGCCCGATTACGTCTGCAGGAACACCTCCGGCCGGCACAACCTCGGCCTCGGCCAGGCGTTCGCGCAGCAAGCGGATGTGAGGAGGGTCGGAGGGAGCGGCTTTTCCGAGGACGGCTGAAAGCACTTCCAGGTCGGGTCCCGTGATGTAGATGCGGTTGAGGGTTGTTTCCATGGTTTATCTCGGCAGGTTTACCTCGACGGGTGTACCTCGATACGGGTCGGCGCGTGTAGTCGGCCGGAGGGGACTCGTAATCGAACGACGGCCGGCGGCCGCCCTTTTGGTTCAGGTGCGAACCGCTAACCGCCCAGGACGAGCAGGTCAGGTTGGATGATGTAGGATGGTGTTTCCATACACGAGTCAGATCCACCACCCATCGTTTCGGTTTCATCGAAGTTGTCGATCATGTCATAGGAAAAACCTATGATCGCTCTATACTGATGCGGCCCAGGTGATGCCATGACTATACTTCAGCTCGAATACCTCGTCGCCCTCGACACCTATCGTCACTTCGGTCGCGCTGCCGATGCTTGCCACGTTTCCCAGCCATCGCTCAGTGCACAGATCCAGAAGCTCGAGGAACGGCTCGGCGTCATCCTGTTTGATCGCAGTGCCCGCCCGATCGTCCCCACGGCATTAGGCGAACAGGTCATCGCCCATGCACGGATCGTCCTCGCCGAAGCAGCGCGGCTTGAGGCGGTCGTTCAAGAGGCGACGGGGGAGATGTCGGGGGAACTGCGGATCGGCATTCTTGGCACTATCGCGCCGTATCTGCTTCCGATAATCGTCCAGGAGTACGCGCGTCGCTTCCCAAATGTCGAGCTAACGTTTGACGAGCTGCGCTTCGATGAGATCATCGAGCGCATTCGCCGAGACATACTCGACGCCGGCATCGTGGCCACGTCATACGAGGCCCCGGATATTATCGAGAAGCCGCTCTACGAAGAGCCGCTCGTTGGCTATGTGGCGGTGGGGCACCGTCTATATCATCAGGAGCGGATCCTGCCCGACGAGCTCGATCCATCCGACCTCTGGCTTATGAGCCCCGGCCATTGCTTTCGAGAGCAGGTGCTCCAACTCCTCCCACCGCACGAGCGGCAGCGTGGCGGAGCATCGTTTGAGTCCGGAAATCTTGAGACCTTGCAGCGCCTCGTCGATCGAGGGAAAGGTATGACGCTGTTGCCGTGGCTGGCCGTCACGGGTGAGGGCTCACACTCGCCGCAGTCCGTGCGGCTCTTTGACGACCCGGTGCCAGTGCGGACGATCAGAATGGTGTACTCGAGGATCTCCCTCAAAAAGCACTTGATCCGCGGATTAAGGCAGACGGTCGTCACAGCCGTTGAGCCGTACCTCCCCTAACAGGTGCACCTGGCATCGGTGGGAATACGTAGTAATGAGTCTGTTGGCGCATGCCGATGACCCGGCGAGTTAGCTTCCCGCCGTGTAAACAGCTTGTATTTCGCCGAATTAGGGCCATTCCAGGTCGCGGATGAGCCACCGGACCCATTAAAGCTGACTTTATGCGCTAAAATTACATTCGATGATCTGCCGAAGGTATCGGCAGTCCGCCGGTCGATAGGTGTTTCTTGCGGCAGGAGTCACTGAATCGGAGTTTTCGAACGGCAACGGGCGCCTTGGTAGGGTTCGGCTGTGAGGACTTCCGGCGGCTGCGCAAGTGCATGCGCCGGAGATGTCCTCCCCCGGATGCTCGCCGTTCTTCACTTGAGGAAGGCCTAACAGGTCTGTCTAGTCAATGAACAGCAGGAACGGGATGTTAACCATGCGCGCGCCTTCGAGCCCCAAAGCCGACAAGATCCGCGTCTTAATCGTCGACGATCACCCAGCCATTCGCGAGGCGCTCGCAGATACCCTTTCGACTAAGATGGACATGGAGTTTGCCGGTGAGGCAGCCTCCGCGGGCGAGGCGCTTAGTCTGATCGAGAAGGTCCAGCCGGATGTAGCCGTCGTGGACATTTCCCTCAAAGACGCGCACGGCCTCGACCTCGTTCAGAACATCCGGATCCAATTTCCGGACGTCCAGGTCGTCGTCTTTTCCATGTACGATGAGTCGGCCTACGCCGAGCGGGCCATCCGCGCCGGTGCCCTCGGCTACGTGATGAAGAACGCGCCGACGCAGAGCGTGGTCGAAGCATTGCGCTGCGCCATCCGAGGTGAAGTCTACCTCAGCCGCCAGATGGCCTCCCGTATTCTCACCAAAGTGGTGCGCGGCCGCAGCACCCAGACGCTCCGCTTTTCGGTTGATGATCTCACCGACCGCGAGATGGCGGTATTCCAGATGCTGGGACAAGGCCACGGTGTGGATGAGATCGCCGACCGTCTGAGCCTGAGCCGGAAAACGGTCGAAACCTACCGGAGACGCGCGAAGGAAAAACTCGGCTTCGACTCGGTTTCCGAGCTGCTCCAGCACGCTATTCACTGGACGTCCGGCCACGCCTGAAACCGGCCAGCGGGGCATCGCCCGAGCCGGCATGTTGGCGGCTGAACGATCTCAGCCACAGCCGCCTCCGCCGGTCACCCGGCGGCACTGGTAGAGAGAATCCTCCCTCAGAAAATTCGGCGCATGCGGGGCGCCGCAGGATCCGCCGTAATCCATCCTTCTTCGTGGTTTCTGCACGAGATTCGGTGTTTTGCGATCCGTAACCGCTTCCATTTTGACGCCGGTGTAACGCGCGTAGCCGGTGCTAAGCTTTTGGCGCAGGTGGGGGCCATATGGCGCACCAGATGGCGCAAAATGAGGGTGCCGAAACACCTTCAGGGGCGCGCTGAATGTTGAACGTGGCGGGCCCGGCCGCGCCGTAGACTTTCGACAGATCCTGAGGCATGCACCCGAACGGGATATGCCAACGACTTCTAGCCGCTCTGAGCGGATGATGAATAGTGGTTCTGACGAAACGTTACGACGATAGATGAGCTTGCTTCTACTACTGCTGGTACTTGGTGCGTCGGTTCTGACCACCGGTCTGGCGATTCCATCCATCCGGCGCTGGGCGATCGCGCGAGATTGGGTTGACCGACCGGACGGAGAGCGAAAGCTCCATCATAAACCCGTCCCGGCCGTAGGTGGAATTGCTATCGCCGGAGGCGCCGTCGCCGGCATCATCGTACTGATCGCCATCGAGCCAATCCTTGGCTTGAGCTTGAGTTTACCACCGGCCGGTTTCTGGGTCGGCGCACTGCTTCTCTTCTGCGTCGGAGTCATTGACGATCGAGTCGGGATCAATTTCAAAGCGAAGCTACTTTTTCAGGTCATCGCGGCCTATCTGCTGATTCACGCCGGTATCCGCGTCGACCTCTCTGGCATTCCCTTTTTCGCTGGGGACGGATTCCACGAGGCGCTCTACGCCATCCCGCTCACGCTGCTCTGGGTTGTCGGTGTCGTCAATGCTGTTAACCTGATCGACGGCATCGACGGGTTGGCAGGTGGGGTCGTCATCATCGCGTTCGTCGCTGCAGCGGCCGTGTTCGGGTTGCATGGTAACATTGCGCTCGTGGCGTTCGCCATCCCGTTCGCCGGTGCTGTGCTTGGCTTCCTGTACCACAACTTCAACCCGGCGTCCGTCTTCATGGGCGATTCCGGCAGCCTCGTTCTCGGCTTCGTCCTCGCGGCATTTACGCTCCAGGCCCCGATGCACGCCGACCCGCTGGTAAGCCTGGCGATCCCAGTGGTTGTGCTCGGCCTCCCTATCATCGACACGGGATTGTCGGTCCTGCGCCGGCTGTTCGAGCGTAAAGCAATCTGCGCGCCCGACCACGATCACATCCATCACCGGCTCTCGCGTCTCGGCTCAGTTCGGTCGGCCGTGATGGTGCTCTACGCCGCCTCTGCGTGGTTCGCACTTGCCGCCATCCTGATGTCGGCTTCGATCCCTGTGTACGCCGCGATCGTGCTAGGACTGACGGCTGTCACGGCGGTGTTTGCGCTTCGTACACTGGGCTATCTGCACGTGCGTGATTCGATTGCCCAGTGGAAAATGGCCACAGCAGCCTCATCCGAGATGACCGAAGAAACGGCTCCGTCTACGATTTCAGCATCGGAC
>CAZRTY010000193.1:0-1276 GCA_964603055.1 uncultured Rhodothermales bacterium
TCAGGTGTCCATCCTGTTCTTCCAGCTTCTTTTCCTCGATGAGGGCGTTGATTGCGGTGTTCACGATGTCTCGCATATCTGAAGTCGTTCGCCCAAACCCGAGAGTGGAGCAGATCTCACTTGCGAGATCCTCGCGGCTGATGCCGACCGAATGCTGGACGATCTGTATGGCGGCAGTTCGTATCTCAGCGGGCGCTACCAGCTGCATCTTCTTCGATGCCTGGTCGAAGTGTGACCGGTCCCGGATAGGGAGGTCGCTCTGGGCAGGGTCGAATAAAAAGTCCCCGTCTTTTCGAAGCCATCCACGTCGCTCTGCCATCGACACGGCGAGGCTCATCCTTTGTCGGATTCGCTTCCCGAGCCTGCTTACGGAGAACGCTTCAAGCAACCGACGGCAGGCCTCATCAAAATGCACTGGACTCTCCACCTGAACGACATCCCGCATCATCTGCGCAAGCCGCTCGGGGTTCTCCATGTGGAGGCCTTCCGGGTTCGGGGCGCGCCGCTTTAGCGTGGCGAGCTTGTATGGAACGGCGAGGGAGGTGCGAACCGGTTCAACTGATTCTTCTACGCGGTCGATAGGCGGCTTTTCTTCGTATGGTGGCGGCGCAACCACCTCTTGTGTGACGGGTGGCGCTGCTTTCGTGGCCTCGATCACTTCAAGTACCTTCTTTGCCTCTCGAGAGGGGTTCTGGAACCAGTCCGTGCTCCAGATTCGGTGAAGACGCCACCCAAGCCCCTCAAGAACCGACTGTCGGATCCGATCCCGATCGCGGGCGGATCGGGCGCTATGATAGGTCGCCCCATCGCACTCGATGCCAAGCAGATACCGCCCCTGCCGCTGAGGATCGACGACGGCAAGATCGACGAAGTACCCGGCGGAGCCCACCTGATGATGAACCTCGTACCCGAAGCTTCGGATGGCTTTCGCCACCTGCTCTTCGAACATAGAGTCGGCCTCGCGGCCCGTCGGCTCGGGCAGATCGAGTTCACCTGTCTTCGCGAAGTGAAGGTAGCGACGTAGCGCGACTACGCCTCGCGCATTTGTCTGCGAGAGGTTGATGTCCTCTGGCAGAAGGTTGGTGAAGACCTCACACCGGCGCCGGGCTCGCGTGATCAGAACGTTCAACCTTCTTTCTCCACCATCTCTATTGAGAGGGCCGAAGTTCATGGTCAGCTTGCCGTTCTCGTCCCGCCCATATCCGATGCTGATCAGGATGATGTCGCGTTCGTCGCCCTGAACATTCTCGAGGTTCTTGATAAAGAACGGCTCGTT
>CAZRTY010000193.1:1376-4272 GCA_964603055.1 uncultured Rhodothermales bacterium
GGAAAGGTCACGAGGCGGCCGTCATAAAACTCCCTGTTGGAAACGGTGATTAGGGAATCATGACGACTGCGGTAATGCCATCGAAGCATCCGCTCAGGGGCGCCTTTCGCGTTGAAGAGGCCGAGAACACTCTCGACGTCGGCGGATGCGAGCAGGTCCTCATCTTCCGTCTCCATCACCGTATCAGCAGAGACGCTGTCGAAGAAGCTCGTTGGTGGAAGCTGCTTATTGTCACCAACGACGACCGTCTGGCTGCCGCGGATGATCGCTCCGAACGCCTCTACCGGCTTCACCTGGCTCGCTTCATCGAACACGACGATGTCGAACTGGACGCTTCCCGGCGGAAGGTAGGCGGCAATCGACATCGGGCTCATCATGAAAACAGGCTTGATTGCCTGAATCGCAGCTCCGGCCTGCGAGACGATCTGCCGGATGGGTAGGTGCCTCCTCCGCTTTTGAAACTCATGGCGGAGAACGCGCATTTGCCCCGCGACGCCCTTCGGTAGCTCCTCCCAGTGCTTTCTCGCAAGGGAAACTCTGTTGACGGTAAAGGTGGTTGAGTCGAGCTTACGGAAAGTCTCCACCTCCTTCATCTGCCTTGCGCCGTCAAAGCCGCTCAACGCCGGCCTCTCTTGCAGAGCGGCCTTCAGCAGCGCGTTGTACCAGTTGTACTCGAGAGCGCGCACGAGATGATGCGCAGCGCGATCCCAGGTCTCCGCGATGTCCAACAAGAACTCGACGCCGTCCTGGCGGATGGCAGCGGCCAGATTGTTGTATGCCACCATCTCCTGAAGACGGTCCAGTACATCGGCTGCAGCCGACAGCAGCTTTGCCTGCGCGTCAAAGGGCTGTTCAGCCAGCGCTTCCGCGTTTTCAAACCGCACGCTCGGGTCAACTTTAAGGACGTCTTCGACCTTAGACAGAGAGCCGCCAATCTCTTTAGTCAGCGAATCGAGACGAGCGAGAATGACATCGTGCCGCGCCAGGTCTGGAGCGCCCTGCAATAGGGCGATTAGCTCCCGTGGCAGCTCTCCCTTCGCCACGTCCTCATGCAGCGCCTCAACCCACTTTGCGATCGTGCGGAGCACCTCCACGTTGGATTCACCGCTCTCCCACTGCACCCCGAAAAGGTCGGAGGCGGCGTCGTCACCACTTTCAATCGATTTGCGCAGGCGCTGCGCCTCCAGGACGGCGTCGACCAGCGCCAGTTGCTCCTCTGTTGCCTTGGGCAATGCACTGCGGCAGAGGCCAGTCAGTTGTGCTCTGGCCAAGCGGTATTCGCTGATGATGAATCGGTACCACTTTGGGCCGTGCGTCGAGATGCGCTGGCGTATGGAGAGCACCTCCTGATCCCACGCCTCAGGGATCAATACATCGTCGTTTTCGCGCCTGATCTCCTGATATCGCGCAACATCGTCTACCGTGGCTGCTACCGCGCGCCCCCGTGCCCGCCACACAGCCGGATCCAATTGGACCCCATCGAGTGGCGGAGCCGACATGGCGCGCCGGATGGCGGCGATTAACACGCGCACCTCCGGCCTTGAGGCAGGCTGTGGCAGCTGAGTCTCAGCGGCGAGTGACTGTGCAGTATCACGTAAGTCCGAGAGACGCTCGAGCGCATGAGCGGATTCTCGCGCGAGACCCTGCTTTTCGGCCGGCGTCACGGCAGCGCACATGCAGCCGAAGAACGGATGATCCCGTGGTGGTCCCATCTTCGCTATCTGCGCCTGGAGATTATCAGCCAGCGCCCGGACCGTGGCAAAGCGGGATGCCGACCAGTCACGCATCTCCGGGCGGTCCAGGATTGGCCACTCGACGGATTCCCCGTTCTGAAAGGGGAGGAGACGTCCGTAGATCTTATACGGGGAGAGATTGCTCTCGCCGACGGCCTCGTTGACGGCGCCCGCGTATTCGTTTAGCCGGGTACGCGTGCTCTCGAGGAGCGTGAAGATGCCATCCGTCTCCTGCGCCTTCGGTCGTCCGAGCTGAAGCGTTCGGGACAGCTCGTCGAGGAGGGCTTTCTTATTCGTCTTGTGGCTGTGAAGTTCGAGGCAGGCATCACCGAGTCCGAGCGTGTCGAGGCGGCGCTTGACGACCTCCAGGGCGGCCATCTTCTCGGAGACGAAAAGCACCTTCTTTCCGTGGCCCAGCGCCTCCGCGATCAGGTTGGTGATTGTCTGCGACTTGCCTGTGCCCGGCGGACCCTGGATGACGAGATTGTGCCCTTGAAGCGCGTCGAGGAGCGCGAGAATCTGCGTGCTGTCTGCATCAACCACGTGGTTCACGTCGGCCGGCCGCAGCGTCTCATCGAGGTGGGCGTCATCGGGGAGGCGTCCCTCTGCCTGCGGAAAGCCATCTTCAAGAAGTGCTCGCAACACGTCATGCTCGCCTGGATCGTGCGAGTCGGGCCATTTCCTGACGTCGAGGTCGTTGTACATCAGGAATTTGCCGAAGGAGAAGAAGCCGAGATCGATGGCGGACCCATCGACTACCCACCGTGCCAGGTGAGCCACTTTTTCGTCTACCTCGTCGAGATAGGCACCTACTTGAATTTCCTCTGTCTCGACCGGCACGTCAGGTAACTGGATATCAAAATCCAGCTTCAGCTTCGCTTGCAGCGAGAGGTTGGTGACGATTTCCTCGCCGGTGTAAGAGAGCTTGAACTTCGACTCGACGCTCGCCCGGCTAAGCTCCACAGGAATAAGGATGAGCGGGGCGAGGCGCTTTTTCTCGCTGGACGGCGCCTCGTACCACTCGAGCATGCCGAGTGCCAGGTAAAGCACGCTGATGCCCTGCTCTTCAATGAAGGTGCGCGCCGTGTAGTAGGTGTTGAGCAGGCGCTTCTGCAGCATCGCGGAGGTATGCGGCGTCTGTAGTCTATTATCGGTATGGCGGG
>CAZRTY010000194.1:0-4247 GCA_964603055.1 uncultured Rhodothermales bacterium
CGATGGATCGTTGCCTCGAGTATGTGAGTAACTACATCCGCAACTGGAAGAGAACCGACTGACACTCAGGCACACATGACCAAACTTATGGATCTCCTGCGGGGCCTGGCCCAGGCCGCGGCCTCGAACGACAGCAAATCGTGGCAGGATATCTATGAGGAGGTCCGCGGGATTATGCGCGCCGAGGGCGGCTTCCCGTCCTACTATTTCACGCGCGCGCTGTATCACCGCGACGTCGATGACACGGATAACTACATCGACGATGCGACCGTGCTACGGGTTGACCGTGCGCGCCGCCGTCAGCCCGCACGGTGGCTGTTCGATGATAAGTATCATTTCGGCCGTCATCTCGCGCGCAATGATATCCCCGTGCCGCGCCTGTTCGGCTACAGCATCGGCGGATATTTCTACGACGAAGAACGCCGCATCGCGATTGATACGCTCGAGCGGTTTCGTGTGCTGATATTCGGCCTTGCCGGCGCCGCGCCGAATATTTTCGTGAAGGATCTTGGAGGGCGGATGGGCCAGCGCGTCTTCCGCCTGACCGCCTCTTCAGTCGAGTCTCAGATCGAAGAAGCTTTCCGCGAAGCCCGCACCACGGCGCTCATCTACGAGGAGGAGCAGATCCAGCACCCGGTCGTTGCCGAGGTGTACCCGGAGTCGCTCAACACGTTGCGCATCATCAATTGCATGATGCCCGATGGCGAAGTGGTCACCATCAGCGCGCTCATGCGTTTCGGGGCGGGAGGCGGTTACATCGACAACTCGAGCCAGGGCGGCATTTTTATCGGCGTAGATCTCGAAACGGGACGATTGCATCGCCAGGCACGCCGTTTTTTTGATAAAGGGGGAGGTCTCTTCGACACGCATCCCGACACGGGCTTCCGCTTCGAGGGATTTCAAGTGCCGTTTTTCAAAGAGGCAATCGACGTAGCGGAAAACGCGATGCGTGCGATACCCAGCCCGCTCATCGGGTGGGACGTCGGCATTACGGAAGATGGCCCGGTCGTCATCGAGGGAAATGCTTTCGCCGATTTGTTCGGCGCGGAACTGGCTGAGGGCGGTTACCGAAATAATGAGCGATTCAACCGATTCGTGGAGAGCCTGCCTCGGGTCGAGTAGCTCATCGCCTCGACAAGCGCGCCAGTCCCCAGAGCCCAATAAGTTTGAGCTCAACGACGGCGTCGAGCAGATACACCGGTGATATACGGTTCTTCAACACGTAAATCACGTCCACGGCACCAAGCGCGACTGAACTCGATACCGCAAGGCGGCACGTCCGCTCGTCGGCACGGCGCTCGAGACCATCCCTCAGCACCGCCCCACCCACGCAAGCGATCATCGCACCCATCGCTTTGACGAGCCACTTCTCCTTTTTGCGGCCGCTGATCGCCTCGAAACTCCTCATGTGGAAGATCGGCCACAGCCCGGTGACGACGAAGTAGCCGCCCTGGATGATGGCGATCATGTCTTTGTGGGACCTCTTTGCGCCTCTCATTTTATCGTCTCTCCGTAGTTTTTCTCTTTAGTGATTGGGCAATTCGCGATTACCTGTTCGAGTTTCGTAGCGTCCGTCATCATTCCGTTCCTGTTGCACCGCACTGCATCGCCGACACAATGTGCACGATTTTCGGTGCCGGCGACGTTATGTTCACGCATGCTCGGTCTCCAGGTAGACATCGAATACTCAGTTGGTCGGCATGAACCTGTTTAGCAGGTCGGCCGCCTCTATCATTCCCCATCAATATGTCGTCCGTGCTTCGTCTACTTCTTTCGGTTCTTGTTCTCGCCTTTGTTGCACCGCCGGTTACTGCACAGCCTGCGGAAGAAGAAGCGGTTATCGAACTGCGTGAATGGCTCATTACCGGCCCGGTGGCGGTTCCGGTGCCGGCCTTCGCCGAAGACGGCAAGGTGGATGCGCCGCTCCTGCTCGACTCCGGTTTTGCGGGCGAAGGCGCATGGCTGCCCGCACCCGGTGATGAAATCCGGATTGGGCAGGACGTATTCAATTGGGTACGTGCGACCGGCGACCTGCGAATTGGCGCAGCCGAACATGATGGCGGTCATGTAGCGTGGGCCGCGGCGTACGTTGAGGTCAACCGCTGGCAGAAGACACGCCTGGTCGTGGAGTCGCGAAGTGCGATGCGCCTATGGCATAACGGTCAGGTTGCCGCATCGAAAACCACCGTCGAGGATGGAGATGCCGACGCGGGATCACTCAGACATGAGCTTGAGCTTCATCGCGGGAAGCACCTTCTGATGATCAAGGTGGCCCGCCCGGCCGATAGTGTCGACCTGACACTGACGGCACGCCTTGAGCCGGTGAACCCGCAAGACGGCACCGCAATCTCAGTCTCAACGAATCCGCAGCGGTATGTCAGCATGCGGGAGGTCACGGATGCACCGACACCGAGCAGTCCGGCATTGTCGGCCGACGGCGATCTCGTGGCGGTCCGGGTATCTGAGCGAGGGAATGACGGCCCCGAATCCCGCATTGAAATCAGACGGACAGACGGCCTCGGCCTCATTCGAACCTATGCCGGAGGTAAGGACATCACGGGCCTCCAGTGGGCGCCGGTGGGTCAGCGGTTTACCTACGTCGACCGGGACGCAGGCAAGTCGGACCTCTGGCTCGTGGACCTCGCCGCCGGGACGCAGGTGCGGCTGCTTCACAACATCGAGCGCCTCGGCAGTCACACGTGGTCGCCCGACGGCTCGTTCATCGTGTATTCGGTCACGGAAGAGGCAGCGCAGCGTGAGACGGGCGTGCGGCGAATGGAATATCTGGAATCGCGCCGGCCGGGATTTGGCAATCGGAGTCACCTGTATCGCCTCGACGTGGCCTCGCGAACGTCGTATCGCCTGACCAGCGGTCCGCTTTCAACACGTTTGCTCGACATCGCACCCGATGGTCGGCGTTTGCTTGTCTCGCGCTCGCATATCGACTATACCGAGCGGCCGTTCAGCCAGAGCGGATTCGCGCTCATTGACCTGGCTTCGCTGACTGTTGACTCCCTCTTCGCCGCACCCTTCGCCGGCGGCGGGCAGTTCTCGCCGGATGGGCGCCGGCTTCTCATCACCGGCGGTCCAACGTCGTTCGGCGAGGTCGGCACGAACGTGCCTGCCGGTACGGTTGCCAACGACTACGACACGCAAGCGTATCTGTATGACCTCGGATCTCGAGAAATCGTCTCTATTACGAGCGACTTCGATCCCTCAATATCAAGCGCGATATGGCACGGCGACGCGATCTATCTCACCGTGACGGAAGCATCATATGAGCGGCTCTATCGATACAATCTGGCGTCGGAGACGTTCGAGCGCATTGAGACGGAGGACGATATCGTGCGCAGCTTGGACGTCGCGCGAAATCGATCCATCGGTGCGTACATCAGCTCAGGCATTTCATCGCAGCCGCGCGCGTGGCTGATTGATCTCGAGAGCGGAGCCTCGCGATTGCTTGCCGATCCATCTGCCGAGATGTATGCCGACGTCCGCTTCGGCGAGGCGCGCGACTGGACGTTCGTCAATGATCGGGGCGTGGTGATTGACGGCCACGTCTACTATCCACCTGATTTCGATGAGAGCCGCACGTACCCCGTCATCGTTTATTACTACGGCGGCACGACGCCCGTCACACGCGATTACGCCGGCCGGTATCCCAAGGAACTCTGGGCGGCAAACGGCTACCTCGTTTACGTGCTGCAGCCGAGCGGTGCGATCGGCTACGGGCAGGATTTCTCCGCCCTGCACGTCAACGACTGGGGTGAGATCGTCGCCGATGAGATCATCGACGGCGTGACACAGTTTCTGGCGGCACATTCGTATACCGATGCTGAACGCGTCGGCGCTATCGGCGCTTCTTTCGGTGGGTTCATGACGATGCTGTTGCAGACGCGGACGGATTTATTCTCCGCCGCCGTCTCGCATGCGGGCATCAGCAATATCGCCAGCTATTGGGGCGAAGGCTTCTGGGGATTCCAGTATAGCGCCGTGGCTACGGCCGACTCGTATCCATGGAACCGGCCGGATGTCTATGTCGACCGGAGTCCGCTCTTCGCCGCCGATCGCATCACAACGCCTCTGCTTCTACTTCACGGCGAGGCCGATACGAATGTGCCCGTGGGCGAGAGCCTGCAGATGTTCACGGCGCTGAGATTGCTGGGGAGGGACGTCGAGTACGTGGCCGTCGCCGATCAGGACCATCACATCCTCGATCACGAAAAGCGTGTGATCTGGACGAACAC
>CAZRTY010000195.1:0-4242 GCA_964603055.1 uncultured Rhodothermales bacterium
TCTCGACTTGCTCGTGTGTCGCATCCGGTGCGAGAAAAGCGAGGGCGAGGACGAGGCCGGGATCGCGGTGCCGCGAAGTCGTGGCACCGACGCCGGCCGTCAGCCCGTTGTCGGTGAGACGGCGGTACAATCGGCTGCCTTTGCCCGACGAAAGAATCGTGTCGAGCACATCGAGCGCATCGATGTCGGCATGAAGCGCATCGGGCGACCTGTGCGCGATCATGACCACGCCGAGCTGCCCCGCCTGCTCCACTACGACGCGGCGTTCGCCAAGCTGCGGAGGCTCGGCGGTAACCTGCTGATCAATATGATCGGGCCCGGCCGGTATCGACCCGAAGTGCTCCTGCACGAGTGAGAGCGCGCGCTCCGGCGGTGTGCTGCCGATGACGGATACCGTGGCGTTCTTCGGCCAGTAGTAGGCATCGTAGAAGTGCCGCAGTCCATCGGCGGTGACGTTTTCGACGTCACCCCGCCAGCCGATGGTCGGATGCCCGTACGGGTGCGCCTGGAACGCAGCCGACCAGAGATTCCGGTACAGCACCATGTTCGGGCTGTTCTCGCCGCGATCCATCTCGTTCAATATCACCGTGCGCTCGCTCTCAACGTCCTCCTCGTCGATCAGTGCATTGCGCATACGATCTGCTTCGATCTCGACCGCAAGCGGCAGATGTTCGTCGCCCAGTAGTTCATAGTAGTTCGTGCGGTCGAGCCACGTCGTTGCGTTGACTCGCGCCCCCACACGCTGCAGCACGTTGAACACGGAGGTACCGTTCTTTGCGTTGAAGCGCGCCGTGCCTTTGAACATGAGATGTTCGAGGAAGTGCGTGGCGCCGGTCAGTCCGCCGACTTCGTTGCGGCTGCCCACGTGGTACGTCACCATAAAGGCGGCAACCGGCGGACCGGGCAGCGGCATCACGAGCACGCGCAAGCCGTTCGAGTTGAGCCGGTACTCGGTGATCCCGCCGGACTCACCGACGGTCGTAAACTCATTCAGGACGGCCGATGCGATCTTCAAAGCGGAAATAAGTGTCGTTCAGATTCAGTAAGTCGATGCGTACCCGTGCTGTCAATGAGCATCCAGCCAGTTGCCGCCCACATTGATGTCGACCTCAATGGGCACCGTGAGCGGCAGCGCGCCGATCATCTCTTCCTCAACCATTACGCGCAGCCGCTCCAGCTCATGCTCCGGCGCTTCGAAGACGAGCTCGTCATGAACCTGCAGCAGCATCTTCGCCTCGAAGTGTTCGTCGACCAGGCGCCGCTGAATGCGGATCATCGCGATTTTGATCATGTCGGCCTGCGAGCCCTGGATCGGCATGTTTACGGCGACGCGCTCGGCAAATGACCGCACCGTTCGGTTGCGCGAGCGGATCTCCGGCACGTAGCGCCGCCGTCCAAGCATCGTTTCGACGTAGCTCTTTTCCCTTGCCGACTCCACCTGCTCAACCAGGTAGCGCGAGACTTTCGGATACGATTTCTGATACTGCTCGATGAGTTCGTTGCCCTCGGACGTTGGAATCCGCAGCCGCTGCGAAAGTCCCCAGGCTGAGATCCCGTACGGGATGCCGTAGTTGACTTCCTTCGCTTTGCTGCGCTGCTCGCGGTTCACCTCCTCCATGGGGATCCCAAAGATGCGAGAGGCCGTCGAGGCGTGGATATCTTGCCCCGTCTCAAACGCCTCGCGCAGCGCTTCATCCTCACTCATTGCCGCGAGAATGCGGAGCTCAATCTGGACGTAGTCGGCCGCCAGGAGCTTCCATCCCTTCCGCGGGACGAACGCTTTGCGGATCTCCCGCCCCTTCTCTGTTCGAACCGGAATGTTCTGCAGGTTCGGGTTCGACGAGGAAAGCCTTCCCGTGGCGGCGACCGTCTGGTTGAAGCTCGTATGGACCCGCTCGGTCTCGGGATGGACGAGCGCGCCGAGGCTGTCGACATACGTCCCTTTGAGCTTCGATATTTCGCGCCAGTCCAGAATCAGCGCCGGAAGCTCATGCTCCGTGGCAAGCTGCTGGAGCACCGACTCCTTCGTCGACGCCGCCCCTTTCGATGTTTTCGACACCACGGGCAGCTTCAGCTTCTCGAACAGGATCTCGCCGAGCTGCTGCGGCGATCCAATGTTGAACTCCTCACCGGCGGCTTTATAAATCTGCTGCTCAAGCTCCTTCAGGTCGGCCTCCATCGTCGCCGAGATCTCGTCTAGGAGGCCGGGGTCGATGCTGATGCCGGCCAGCTCCATCTGCACCAAGACAGGAATGAGCGGGAAGTCGACTTCGTTGGCGATGCGGTCGAGGCCGTGTTCTTCGAGCACCGGCGCGAAGAGATCCGCCAGCCGAAGCGCGATGTCAGCGTCTTCGCACGCGTAAGGGCCGCAGGAGTCAACCGGCACATCCCGCATCGAGATCTGATTGCGGCCGCTGCCAATCAGGTCAGTAATCGGCACCATCCGGTAATTGAGGTACGTCTTGGCGAGCGCGTCGAGGCCGTGCGGCTCCTCGGGTGCAATCAGGTAGTGCGCGACCATCGTGTCGAAGAGTGGTCCGCGTACGTTCACACCGTGCCGCGCCATCACCGTCAGATCGTACTTCAGATTCTGGCCGATCTTCGGCACATCGCTTTCGAGGCAGGGCCTCAGCATCTCGAGGACCGTCTTCGTCGGCGTGCCATCCGGCAGCGGCGTCGGCACATAACACGACTGCCCCTTCTCCCACGAAAAAGAAACGCCGACGAGCGACGCCCACATCGGGTCCTTGCCGGTCGTCTCGGTGTCGAAGGCAAGGCGCTCGTGTTTGCATAGCGATACCGCCACCCGCTCCAGCTCCTCCCGATTCCGAACGATGTGATAATCCACACCCTCGGCATCGTAAAACTCTTCGGTGGAGACCTCAGCTTGCGCCGTCGCACCATCGGCCGAGACCTGGCGCAGCTTGATCTGCTCATCCGGCCGGCGCACCCGGTCGAGCAGCGTCCTGAATTCCAGCTCTTCGAACAATGTCTCCAGCACGTCGAGCTTGGGCTGCGTCCGCTTCAGGATGTGCCAGTCGAGGTCGACGTCGCAATCCTTCTTGATCGTCACGAGCCGCTTCGAAAGGATGGCGTCGTCACGATAGTTCTGCAGTCCTTCGCGCGCTCGCTTGCCTTTGATGTCATCGGCGTGCTCGAGCAGCGTCTCCACCGAGCCGTATTCCTGGATCAGCTTCATCGCCGTCTTCTCGCCGATGCCCGGAACGCCCGGCACGTTGTCGCTCGCATCCCCCATGAGCGCAAGTACATCAATAAACTGTGGTGGCTCGAGGCCGAACTTCTCGCGGAAACGCCCGAGTGTTATGGGATCAAATTCCTCACCGCGATGCGCCGGACGAAAAATGGAGACGCGCTCGCTGATGAGCTGCTGAAAGTCTTTGTCCGGCGAGACGATCACCACCTCGGCGCCATCAGCCTCGGCGCATGTGGCCAGCGTGCCGATGACGTCGTCGGCTTCAACACCCGAACGCTCGATCACGGGGATGTCGAGTGCCTCGACGATGCGTTTGATCGTCGGGATATTGTCGCGCAGATCCTCCGGCATCGGATCGCGATTCGCCTTGTACGCATCGTACATATCATCGCGAAAGGTGCCCTCGCCGTCGAGCGAGTCGAACACGACCGCCATATGCTCCATCCCATGATCCTCGATCAGCTTCAGAAGCGCCGTCGTGAATCCGTATGAGGCGGAGGTGTTGACGCCTTTGGAGTTGATGAGCGGCCGGCTGATAAAGATGAAATGGGACCGATACGCGAGCGCCATCGCGTCGATCAGATAGAGTCGCTTCGTAGTTTCGGCCGTCGGTGTGGTAGAAGAGGACATGAGGTGGGGATGGTACCTTTGGAACCGGTCACGTGCCCTGCTCATATGCGATGCGGCGTCGTTGGACCGTACGTCGGCGGGCGCGGCGCGCCGTCAGCCGATCATTGGATTGGAGTTCGCTGGTCTGTTAGAGCGATGCCAAATTTAGGTTCCGCGCTACGATTCTGACTCAACGGACGCCACGCCTCTGTTCATCTCATCAACATGACAAAACAGCCCGACACATCGTCTCCTCATCGGCTTCGGTGCGTCCTCGTGACGGGTGGCGCCGGATTCATCGGCTCGAATTTCCTGCTGCGGATGGTACCCGCGCACCCTGACGTCCAATTCATCAATCTCGACGCGCTGACGTATGCCGGCAACCTGATGAATCTTGTGGATGTGGAAGACGCGCCGAA
>CAZRTY010000196.1:0-4240 GCA_964603055.1 uncultured Rhodothermales bacterium
GCCCGATTTGCGAATAAAGGCTACGGTCCGGCTCGCGTGCGCTCCGAGCTGATCGCGCGCGGCGTCCCGCGCAGTGCGATCGATCAGGCCATCGACGAGGCGTTTTCGGATCATGATGCTATTGCTGATGCAGCGCGTGCGTTCGCGCAGAAAAGGCAACCATCGCTTCAGCGCGAGGCCGATCCACTGAAGCGGCGAAAGAAGCTGTTCGATGCACTCAGGCGCCGAGGATTCCCCACCGATGTCATCCAGAAAGTGATCGCCGAAACTCTCTCCGACGAGTGAAGCCGTGCATCCCCAGGCCGCATTCCGTTATCTTGACCGAATGATCCGAGCAGTACCGATTCGCACCGCATGATTCCCCCATCCCCACAATCTCACTCCGTGCCGGCAACGCAAAGCCGCTTTCCTCTGCGCCAGCCCAGGGGTGGGTTTACCGTGGAGCATGCGCTCCGATGGGGACTCCGCCTCGCGTTGCTTGCCGCCGTGGTGTGGGCCGTCTGGTTCTTCTCGAACCTGGTGCTGTATCTCGGGATCGGCGTGTTGCTAGCGTTCCTGCTGAAGCCCATCGTCGACCGACTGCAAGGTATCGGCATCGGCCGTGTCGGATCCATTCTCATCACTGTTTTGGTGATGCTGATGCTCATTAGCACCGTCGTGTCGAACCTGGTGCCGATGCTCGTCCGGCAGGTGACCGACCTCTCAGACATGTTCTCGCCGCAACAAATCCGCGGCCTCACAACGACGATTGAAACGTGGCTCAATAACTTCGTGAATGTGGAAGACGGTGCCGTGCTCGACGCCGTGGCGCGCACCACGCAGACGCTTTTCGCCGAAGACCGGCTTTCGGCAACTGTCGGGACGATCGTATCGCTCTTTACTGATCTTTTCTACGCCGTCCTCGTCATCCCATTCGTGACATTCTTTGTGTTGAAGGACGGCACGCGTATCTCCCATTCGCTCTACCGGCTCGTCCCGAATCGGTATTTCGAGATCACGCTTGCCGTGGTCGACAAGTGCGAATCCATCCTCGGGCGATACTTCCGCGGTCTGTTTCTGCAGAGCGCATCCATCGCGGTACTTGCGTCCACGTTGCTGTCCATCGCCGGCCTCGGTTACGCCATCCCCGTCGGCATCTTTACCGGCATCGCTAACACGATCCCGTACTTCGGCCCCGCCATGGGCTTCGTGGCGGGCACGCTCGTCGGCATCGGCCAGACGGGCGACTTCTCGCTCCTGCCGGGCGTGCTGATCGCAATGTCGATCACACAACTCGCCGACAACGTCTTCTTTCAGCCGCTTATTTTTGCGCGGGTAGCGCGGACGCATCCTCTGGTCATTCTTTTCGTCGTACTCATCGGTGCTCAACTTGCGGGACTCGTCGGGATGCTCGTTGCCATTCCGTTCGCCACGGTGGTACGTGTATCGGTTGAGCAGGTGATTTGGAGTTTCAGAAATTATCGGATTCTGCAGGTGGATTGATGTCAAGGACGGCCCGGTTCATACGACAGATCCATTTTCCTACGGTCGCGGCGGGCGTCGTCGGGTACGTCTTGTTCTTCGTGCTGCTTCCGATCCTGCATCCGGATGCCGCGCTTCGAGGAAAGATCGATGCAGATGCCATTCGCGCCGAAGCGAACGAGTGGGCGCAGGCGCTCGGCGTAAACCCAGACGAGTACTACGTCGACTACGCAACCCTCCGCGACGGGGATCTGCTCTCGTACCTGCAGCAGGACCGTTCATTGCGACAGGTGACGGCGCAGGTGCGCAGCGGCGAGGTTTACCCGATGCCGGTGTACTACCAGAGGGTCCGCTATTATCGTCAAGTCGACGATGAGGATTTGCGGGAGCGAGTGATGGAGCTGCGCTTTCTGCCGTCTGGTGGTCTGGTCCACCTTGACGTCAGGGAGGGAGCGCGGATCTCAGGCAATCCGGCTGCGCTTGCGCTCGCGCCGCACGACACGCTGCCGACAACTTCTATCGACCCCGCCGCCGTGGCGACGCGTCATCTGGCCACAACCGCGTGGCGAGCGCTCGATTTCCAGGTTGATTCCGTCGCCACCGGGCCGGGCAGCGAATCCTACGAAATCTTCCTCACGACCGACACGACCCTCGCGGGCACCAACCCGCGGCTCCAGGTGGTGGTTCGGGAGGACGGCGCACTCCAACGCATTGCGATGCAGCGCTACGACACCGAGGAGGAGCCGCAGGAACGGTCGGCCACCGTGGGCATCCAGTTCGGGATGTCGGGCGATGGCGGCGTGGTCAAGGCCATTACGCACGCCGTCCTCTTTATACTGCTGCTGGTATTGTTCTTCCGCCGGCTCGATGCGCGGCTCGTGGATACGCGCGGCGCGTTGCGCGATGGACTCTGGGCCGCGCTATGGGGGGTGATCTCCGGCACAATGGTGATGACGAAAGCCATGTTCGGCGCCGACATGGGCTCCGGCGTTGGCGTTATCATCGTCATCTTTGGTTCGCTCTTTTTTAGTGCATTGACCCTGTTATTGGTGTTCGTGGCGTCGTCGGTGGGCGATTCATACGCCCGCGAGGCCTGGCCCGACCGCCTCCGCGCGCTCGATTTCATTCGCCGGCTCACCATCCTCAATCCGTACGTCGGCAGCGCGTTATGGCACGGCGTGGCCGTTGCCGGCGTGCTGCTTGCGCTGGGGGCCCTCGCGCTCGGCGTGCCGGGCAGCACGCTATCCCTCGGCGATGATTTCCTGAGCGGCGTCTCGTACCGGCCCGTCGTCAGTTCCATGGCCGACGCGATCTGGTTCTCGGCGTACATCACCTTCGGCGTAGTGGCCGCTATCGGCGGTTTGCTTCGGCTCAAGCGGCCTCGCTTTGCGATGGTCGTTCCGATCGTTGTGCTCGTTCTGCTCAGCATCACGCCGTTCTCGATTTCGACGACGTGGATCTCCGTCCTCTACAACCTCCTGGTTGGCGTCGTGATCGTGTGGGCCTTCAACCGGATGGGCGCCGTGACGACGGTGGTGGGCATCGGCACGGCGTTGCTGGTTGGCGTCATTATGCCGGGTTGGATGGCGATGCCGGCTGCGACGGCCATTGACTTTTTCGCGACGGTAGGGATTGTGGCGGCGCTGCTCGTGGTGGGATACATCGGCGCGAGTTCGGTGATGCGTGCGGAGGAGCGCGAGCCGTACATCCCAGCCTACATCATCGAGCATAGCGAGCAGCAGCGCCTCGAACGTGAGATCGAGATCGCGCGGCACGTGCAGATGTCGTTCTTGCCGCGCGCCATGCCGCAGGTTGCGGGCATGGATGCGGATGCGATGTGCCTGCCTGCGTATGAGGTCGGAGGCGATTACTACGATTTGATCGTGCTCGATGAGGATCGCGTAGCCGTGGTCATCGGGGATGTGAGCGGGAAGGGGATTCAGGCCGCGTTTTATATGACGCTCGTCAAGGGCATCATCCAGACATTGGCAGGATCGGAGACGTCGCCGCGCAGCGTGCTCTCACGGCTCAATAAGGTGTTTTTCGACGTCGTCCCGCGCGGCACATTCATCACACTGATTTACGGCGTGATGGATTTCCGCACCGGCCGTTTCCGCTACGCCAGAGCAGGGCATCACCCGCTTCTGGTTCTGCGTGGAGACGAAACCGAGTTCATCCGCCCCAACGGAATGGCGATCGGATTCCTGGGAGACGATCGATTTGAGGATTCGCTCGAGGAGCATGAGCTCAAGCTCGACATCGGCGACTTTCTCGTCCTCTATACCGACGGGATCACCGAGGCCGTGAACATCGATCGCGAGCAATTTGGTGAGGAAGGGCTTGTCGAGGCACTGAAAGGGGCCAACGACACCACGGCGTCTGACATGATGATGCGTCTCCGCGAGGCGCTCGATCGCTTTGCTGCGCCGGAAGGGCGGATGGACGACATGACGATGATCGTGCTGCGGCGCGTGCCGGACGTTGTCGGCCCCAATGCTAAGAAGCAGACCGCGATTGAAGAAGCCGCCGAACCAGTCGCCGTCTGACCGGCAACGTGCGTGGGCTATGAGCCGCGCCCGATCATTCTTTATAATGACGCGCCCGCTCATTCTTGATAATGCCTCGCACGTTCATTCCGCCGAGAAACACCTGTAGCACGACGAGCGCCCACGCCTGGTCGTGCACGCCCCACACGATCCAGAGGATGTTCGACGCCAGGAAGATCCAGAAGCCGATTTCTCGCCGCAATTCTTGCTGAGAGGCGATCAGCCACGCCGCC
>CAZRTY010000197.1:0-4227 GCA_964603055.1 uncultured Rhodothermales bacterium
AACACGACCGCCGCCCAGAAAGCGTATACTTTGGTAATGTGCCCTTCCAAATTGACACCGTCGAAGAACTGGCCGAGGTCGGGGTCCAGCTCGATCCCGTGATAAAACGCGTCGACGATGTCGATGATGTCGCCGAGGGAGTGTATGTCTCGCATATGATTGCGAACTGCTTATGGATGGATGGAGCGTATCTGCTCGTCCCTATCCTATTCCATAAGCGTGCCTGTTCTGCAACCTCGGATGCGATCAAGCCGGAGCGCGGAAGTCAGGATATCAAGGCGTGCGAGTTGTGCGGCAGATCAAGGCTTGCCTGCCATCTTAAGCCAGCGCCTTCAGCCTGAGATTGAGCCGGTCGACATCGTCTGCCGCATCGGCCACCGTGGTGGCGCCGAACATCTCGCGCAGGCGTGCCCGCTCCTGGGCCCATTTATCATGCAACGGACACGGTTTGCGATCACCGCAGCCCGGCAGGCCCAGTACACACTCCGTAAAGAGCTCGGGGCCGTCAATCGCGATGACGATTTCAAGCAGCGTGATCCGCATAGCCGGTCTGGCGAGGGCGACGCCACCATTAGGACCACGAAAAGAAGCCAGAATCCCCGCTTGCGTCAGCTTCTGGAAGATCTTCGTGAGGAAGTGAAAGGAGATGTCGAGCTCCTCGCTGATCGCGCGGATCGAGACATAGCCATCCGACTTTAGCGTCGCCAGGTGGAGCGTGGCCCGCATGCCGTATTCGCAGCTCTTGGAGAGAAGCAAGGGGACGAGTGTTTAGGAATTGGGATTGAAACTATCGATCGGGATGCTCGGCTTCTGTTGATCAACACCCCGCCAATTTTCCGGCCGTTCACTGAGGCTAATATCCGAATCCCACGCTGAACTTTCTGACGTTGAAGCTCGGCATCGACTCAGAATATCGATTCATTCGGATACCTCCACGGCATGCCTTGGGGATACAGACCGCAGCTCCCGCACCATCATTGCGAGCGCGGCTGCAACAGGCAGAGGCGCGATGCAGGCGGCCGTGATGAATACCCACCGGCCAAACATCTCCGGCGGCAGTATCGGGGTGAACGGTAAGAGTGAAGCAAGTAGCAAGACGATCGTTCCGAGGAAGACACCGGCAGAGGCGCCAAAGCGCACATGCCAGATTCGCGCGACAAGCGGAATCAGAGCTGCCGAGGCAAATCCAAGGAGCATGAGATGAAGATACAAGACGCGGAAACCCGGTATAGAGGTCCACCACAACCCCGGCGTTAGTCCGACCGCAATTTGACCGAGCGACTTCAAGCCCAGCATAAGCAGCGGAAACTGCCATAGCCACGAGGGCATCCGCTCCGGGGTTTGCTTCCAGAGAAGAAGCACATTCCAGAACAATCCTGCACCCACGAGCAGCGAGCCGATTCGGGCCAGCATCGCCAGTTCATCCGGCACCAGGGGCCGCGGCATCCCGAGCGCAAACGTCAATGGCAAACCGGCACAGATCATCCACAAGCTGGGGTGGCGCCGCGGTGCGGGGCGCCGCGCCACGCCGTACATGAGCGCAAGCACGCCTACGACGAACCACCCCTCCGAAAACAAGTCGAGAAAAACGTGGGTCAGGGCGGAGGTCCATGCGTCTGATTCCACGCCCAGCGGCTGCAGCAACGCGAGCGCCCACGCGCCGAAGGTGGCCAGCACCAGAAACGTCAGCGCCACGTCGAAGAGGAGCATCGAGCGCGTTCGTTCCAGGCCGCGCGTCCGCCGGATGTAATGCGCCACGAAGGCATACCAAGCGCACATGTTGAGGCTCGAGACGATGACGGCGATCGGGATTTCGGCTGAGCCGATTTGCTTGAGCGAATATCCGAAAAACAAAAACATGGGATACGAGGCCGCAGCAGCGATAAAAACACCGATCATCACGCGCTTCACGTAAGTGCCGGAGAACAGACTTCGGTTCAGCGCGACGAAGCCGGCCATCAACACCGGCGTGATCCATCCGAAGTACATCAAATGCGAATGGCCATGGCGCACGTAGACCAGGTTGAAGCCGAGCGTTTCACCCGCCGCGATCATTGCGCGATATGCGGCCCCCGTCGACGCCGCGACGACGAAGCACGCAAGTGCCGCCGCCCATACCCACCGCAAGGAGCTATCGTTTTGCACGTGGCCTCACCATTTTCTCCTTGAACGACCGGATGCGCGGCCAGATGTACGCGGCGAAGACAACGGTCGACGCCAGGAGCAGACTCCGGCCTGCGGCAACCGACCATGCCTGCTGCGCAGCTCCACCCATCGTCACCACGACAAGGCCGACGTTCAGCAACGCGAGCGACGCCCAGACGGCCGTCCACTCACGCCGCTGAGGCGACTTCGGCAGTATCCACGCCGCCACACCAAAAGCCAGCTGAAGCATCCATCCCCACAACAGCCATTCGCCATGAATCAAGATCATGGGCGGCGTACGGAGACCCGCGCCCAGCATGACCGCGCCGAGCACAAAGCCGGCAGCGAGGTATCCAAACGCAAGTCGAATCATCCACGCAGCGGCAGCCGGCATCACTTCACCTTTACCCGGTTCCACATATAAACCGCGAACGCAATCGCAGCTGCCGCCTGCAACACCGACGACGTAACGAGCAGCTCCATCCGCAAGCCGAGCCGAGGAAACGGCTCCGCGATCACGCGCAGGACCAGCCCCGCATTCAGCAACACATAGACACCGCGCACGACCTTGTACGGTCCGTGAGGTGCCTCGCGCGACCACCGCGGGAAGAGCCAGTACGCCACGCCAAAGATGAGCTGAGTGAGCCACCCGACGGTTATAAGATGAAGTACTGTCGGATACAACGATACGCCGGGCCACCAGCCGCGCGGTGTGCCAAATGCGGCGGAGGCCACACCTGCCACGAGCGCCAGGCACAGCCATACCAGCGCCGTCTTGATCATGTATCGGGCGTCATCAGGCATGGAGCATGCGCTGCTGCCTACGGCAATGATTCGGACAACAATGTCTTATAAGTTACGGTACTCACACATACTTTACCGCCTTCGGCCGTCGAACGAGGTATATAGCTTCGTTCGCGGCAGGGGGCGCAACATTTTCGATTCTGTTTCACGCCGCGTGAGCAACGTTTTTTGCGCACAGGTATACTGACGCGTTGCAGTTTATTCGCTGAATACGACATGCCGGCGATGCCCGGACAGCCTCGTTGTAGATCTGACTTCTCGTCCCACAACTCTTAAGAGGAAACTTATATGCTAAAGCGCACCGTCAACATCACCCTTGCCGCACTCGTGGCATTCGGTCTCGCAGCCTGTGGTGGCGCGGGCGACCAACCCGGAGCCACGGAATCCGGCACGCCTGCCGGCGTCGTCACGAACGAAAATGGCGTTCAGACGATCACGATACGCCCTGTCGGCAACGAGATGCGTTATGAGACCACTGAGTTCGCTGTTCAGGCGGGTCAGGAAGTGCGCATCATCTTTGAGAACACGGCCACCAGCGAGGCCATGCACCATAACGTGGTGATCGTGGACAGCCGCGACGACGTCGACCGCGTGGGCAACTCGGCCCTCGAAGCCGGTCCGGCTGCCGATTACATCCCGGAAGATGATGCCATCGTTGCGTACACCGCAATGGCAGCACCAGGCGAGACGGTCGAAGTCACCTTCACCGCTCCGTCTGAAGCCGGCGATTATCCCTACCTGTGCACCTACCCCGGCCACTACATGCTGATGCAGGGCACGATGACGGTCACCAACTGACCCGACTCGCGGTAGCTTTGACAAAGGCGGGTGCTCCGGAAGGGGCATCCGCCTTTTTGTTTTGATGGCACCCAGATTCAGAGCGCAGCCGGGTCACCTCATCCGAGCGCCTCGCAATCCTTCGCCCCCACCGACGGCGTTTTACAAGTCACGCTTTTCAAACATAAGCGGGACAGGATCCCCGTCGTTTGCAACCGCACCTGCAACCGGCTACATTGTCTTCACGAATAATCGACAATCTAGAAGGAGGTGCCGCATGCAAACCGTTTTTGACATCCTGCGCCGGAAGGGGAGCCGCGTCGTGACGATCGACCCTGAAGTTTCGGTATTTGATGCCATCCGACGTATGGTCGAGAATAATGTCGGCTCGATCGTCGTGGTGCGAGGAACCGACATCGTCGGGATATTTACGGAGCGTGACTACCTCCGCCGGATCGTCCTCGAAGGACGCACCTCGCGCGAGACACCAGTTAGCGAGGT
>CAZRTY010000198.1:0-4194 GCA_964603055.1 uncultured Rhodothermales bacterium
TGACGAACACCTCTTCGCGCGGAAGGCCGCTGTCGACCACGGCCGCGCCAACGGCTGCCTCATTCTTGTAGGACTGGGCCGTGTCGATATGCCGGTAGCCGATCTCGAGCGCGTCGAGCACGGCATCGCGACATTCATTGCCGCGGAGCGGCCAGGTGCCGAGGCCGATGGCAGGTACTTCAACGTTCTGGAAGGCCTTGATGGTCATGGTGCGGGATGGTCCGACGGGTGATCGAGACCTCCTGCATATGCTCACCGACGCCTCGCGTTCAACGGGCGGTGTACCAATGTTGTTGACGCAAGGGCGCAGAGGCCACAGATTCGGCGTCAGGAGCCGTTTCGGCGGCAGCTCAAGATGCGGACCTTGTCGTCGAGGACCTGATACACGAGCCGGTGATGGTCATCGATCCGGCGGGAAACACAGCCCTCGAGGTCGCCGGTCAGTTGGACGGGATAACCCCGGCCCTCGTAAGGTGCCTGCTGCACTTCCTTGACCAGCTTGACGATATCACGCGCTCGTTCCTGGTGGTTCTTGTTCCACCAGGCAAGGTCCTCAAAGCCGGCGGCGTCGTATTCGATTTGCCGGAGAGACTCGTCGAACGAGATACCGGTGCCGCGGGTCATGGCCTCGCGAATGCGCGCATACCAGACGGGGTTCTGGCTGATGTAGAAGGTCTCGACGCGAGCGTTGAGCTGGTGCCAGAGATCGATCGGCACGACGACCGACTGTACGCTTCCCTCGTGGTTCGAGAGGAATTGAAGCTCGCTGTAGTTCATGGTGTGATGTGAAGGATGGAGTCCTGCACGTTACGAGGCTGCTTCCCGAACGGCATACGCCACCGGCGCATCGGGCATGGGTCCAACGGGCAAAACCGATGCCGAGGAGCATACATTACACGCCTGGCCGGTCGACGTCGAGCGCGCGGCCAATCTTTCCGCCCGCCAGGTGATCGAATTATCAACGGCGTGCTACTTCTTCCGCACGTACGTCATGAAGCGGAAGCCGTCGCGGGGGTCTTCGTGCTGAACCTGGAACTCGCTCCCGATCAGGTGCTCGAAGGGAGGGAAGTAGGTGTCGCCCTCGAAGTCGCCTTCGATCAGCGTCAACTCGAGCCGATCGGCGAATGGCAGGCATTGCTCGTAGACGTTGCCCCCGCCACCAATGAAGACGGTTTCTTCGTCCGCAAGCGCGGCGAGCGCGTCGTCGATAGACCCGAATGTGGCGATATCAGGATAGTCCTCGAGTTGCGGTTGCGACGTCAGGACGATCATGCGGCGGTTCGGCAGCGGCCCGCCGAACTGATGTACGATCGACTCAAACGTACGCCTGCCCATTACAAGCGGATGGCCGGTCGTCAGGCGCTTGAAGTGCGCCAGGTCCTCGGGGATGTACCATGGGAGATCTTTCTCTCGGCCGATCACCCTATTTTTCTCCGCCACCGCGGCGATCATCACGATCTCCGGGCGCGTGCTCTGCTCTTCAGCGGACATGGGCTCCTCATCAATAGGCTCCTCATCAATAGGCTCCTCATCATCCGCTGCTCTTCACATGTCTTCCCAATACTCCTCCGGCATGTCCTGCGCGAGAGCCAGCGCACCACTTGATCCGCTGAAAAGAGGATCGTCGACGACCTGCACTTTAGCCGGGCCGTACTCCTTCAGTGCCTTCTCGATTGCATCGGCGATGCCGCGAATCTGGCTGCTTCCGCCGGCCAGGAAGACGTTCTGGCGGACAGCTTCCTGGAAGTCGGGCTCATACCGCGAGATCAAATCCACCGCCGTTTCGATGATCGGAGGGAGGATGGACTCGCAGGCGATGCGAAGTTCTTCCGTCAGGTCGTGTTCCGTAAACCGCGCGCCAACCGGTACATCCACCTTCACCTTGCCCGACGCCCCATCAACGAACCCGTACTTTTCTTTGATCTGGCGGACGAACGTCTCGGAGAACCGCGCATCGGGATAGCGCTCGCTCAGCAGGCTCTGGAGGCGACGGTCGATGGTATCGCCGGCAGTGCTCAGGCTACGCTGATCTTCCTCAGTGGGCATTGACCCGTGCATCACACAGAAATCGACCGTGCCTGCGCCAATATCGATGATAAGCGCCTCGTTCAACGCGTCGAGTCCATAAGCGACCGCAAACGGCTCGGAGACGACCATCAGCGCGTCGGCATATTCCCTGACCGCATCCCGGATGGCCATCTTATTGACCTTCAGCGCCTCGGCGGGCACACCCACAGCGGCGTGGATCTTCTGGCCGTCCTTCACCCCGATACTCTCGATCAGGTGATGAATCAGTTCACGCACGGCCTCCTCGTCGCGCTCGGTCCCTTCGCGGATGACGCCGTTTTCGAGCGGCCTCACCAGGTTGACCGACATCCGGTTCTTGACGGCCTCCTCGCCGAAGAGCACGCTCTGGCCCAGCAATTTCTGAGCGACAAAATCCTTCGGCCACGCCACATAGCTGTCGGTCCACTGCCGCTTGCCATTGCTGGCGGCGATGGCACTGCGTGAGGTGCCGAGATCTATTCCCAGATGAAGGATGTCTTCCTTTGCAGCGGTCTGCTTCTTGGCCATTATGGAATCGCTGAGATGAGGTTGGACCCGGTCGTACGTTTGTTCAGGTACTGCGTGATGCCTTCTTCAAGAAAACCCGCGAGCATCTCGCGGTATTCCGGCTGTGCCAGCTTGGCTTCTTCTGCCCGGTTGCTGAGCACGGCAATTTCTGCAAGGACGGCGGGGGCTTCTACACCGAGCAGCACCACAAACGGCGCGCTCTTAACTCCCCAGTCGCTTACCTGCTGATTGATCTGGCTGATATTACGGTATAGGCTCCTCTGAATCGACCGCGCCACCTCTTCTGACTCCTGCGCCTTCATCGTGCGGCCCACATTCTGGAGCATTTCATTGAACTCGGCCACATTAAAACCGCTGTTCTGGTTTTCGCGCTCGGCCAGGCGAAGCGTGTGGCTGTCGGTCTCCGTCCCAAAGTAATACGTCTCGATCGAGGTTACCGGCTCGACGGGTAGATAATTAACGTGGAGGGAGATGAAGAGGTCGGCGTCGTAATTGTTGGCGAAGCGAACTCGCTCACGAAGAGACATGAAGCTGTCGTCCGTTCGCGTGAGGAGAATCCTGTAATTGTGGGATTGCTCGAGGCGCTGCTTGAGCAGCCGCGCAACGTCGAGCGTGATCTCGGCCTCGGTGAGTCCGTCGTTGCCCACAGCTCCCGGGTCGCGGCCGCCATGCCCGGCGTCGATCACGATCGTCTTGACCGACAGGTCGAATAGCGACGCAATCGGGATCTCCGTGTTGCCAATGTACTTGCGTCCGGCAACGTTCTCTGGGAGGACCTCAAGCCGAGTCGGGTCATTCAGCGGGTTGCTCGGGACGACCTGGCCCGCCACGGGGCGGATTGCCGCGGCCGATGCCGAGAGATCACCGCTCGACCCGGCTACCTGAGCGAGCACGGCGACGATGCCCACGACCACGATGAGTGTGGCGGTGGCCAGCACGCGAGGCCATCCGGGGCGGTCATTCGTCGGCGACTGCCGGCGCCGTACGGATGCCGCGCGCGCATCGTCGATGCGGCGGTTCTCCTCGTAAACACCTTCGAGGATTCGACGCTTGCTATCCCGGCTGGAGGCAGACACGTGGTTCGGAATCTTATTCGGCCGACCGGCTCATCTGTGAGCTGAAACGACCTCGGAACGCATGATCCGTTAGGATGACGGCAGTTGCCCGAGACGGTAGCAAAAAAGCTGCCGAGTTAACGTTGCCGTCGCGTTAGAGTAATACAAGCAGACTGCTGTTGCAACCAGGTGTTTCTGTGGGATGGCCCCCGTGCGCGGAAATAAACGCGCTACACCGCGACCGGCGCTTTAATTGCCGGGTGACTCTCATAGTTCGTGATTTCGAAGTCGTCGAAACGGTATTCGAAAAGTGATGCCGGCTTCCGATGGATGACGAGTTGCGGAGGCGCCAGCGGCTCGCGCGAGAGCTGCTCTTCGACCTGATCGAAATGGTTCGAGTAAATATGACAATCGCCGCCTGTCCATATGAATTCGCCGACCTCGAGGCCCGTCTGCTGCGCGAGCATGTGGACGAGCAGAGAATAGGAGGCGATGTTGAACGGCACGCCGAGGAAGCTGTCGGCGCTGCGCTGGTACAACTGGCAGGAGAGCTTGCCGTCGGCCA
>CAZRTY010000199.1:0-4160 GCA_964603055.1 uncultured Rhodothermales bacterium
GAGAATACGCATCCCGTCTACGGCGGCTTCCGCGAGCGGCGCGGACTCGTCGACGGTCCGTCCGGTCTTGCGCTCTACCCCTCGATCACGTCGGAAGGCGTCGTTCTCACGGCCGGCCCGCTCGTCGAGCTCGCAGCTGAGATATTGGTCGAACCCGGCACGCTTACCTCGAGCGGCGTGCGTACGATCACGATTACGGGGGAAGGATTCAGCCCCGACATCACGGTCGCCCTCGAGTGCGTGGAATGCGGCGACCCCGAAGGCCAGGGTACGATCGCAGGAGCAGTGGGCACGATCTCAGCGACTGAAGTCGCCGTCACTTTCGACCTTGTCGAGGGAGACATCTTTGGCGACTACGAGGTCGTTGTGCGGGATCCACGTGGAGGTGAGGCACGCGCTCCGATGGTCATCGTCGAAGGTCCGCCCGTCATATCGGTCTACGCCCTCGTAGAGGAAACGGTCTCGGGCGGCGACGAACCCGGCCTGTTCCTCATTCGCACCAATCGCCGGCTCAGAACGGCGCTGCACCTGCCGATCTCCTTCGGCGGCTCGGCGCGCCAGTTTGTGGACTATGTACCGGATGTGCTCGGCGGCTCGATAGAGATCCCCGTAGACCAGGATTCCGTCACGGTCGGCATACATCCGCTCCGCACCGAAACCGGCTCCCGAAGCGTGGCACTCTCGGTTCAATACGCGCAGCCACCCACCGACGGAATGACTGCACCCCTCTGGGCCGACATAGCGGTTCATGGACGTGCGGACGTAACGCCGGATCTGCGCGTGCTCACGGCGGGGCCTCGCAGCGGCGGCAACATGGGTACGGTAACACTGACGGTCGTCGGCCAGGGCTTCGGTCCGCAGTCGACGGTGCAACTTACCGGTGGCAGTTACGCCATCACCGCAGGCGCCGTGCAGGTCAATGAAGTTGGTACCGTCCTTACGGCGCAATTCCAGCTCGCCGCGCAGCCGGTCGGTGTGCGCAACATCGTCGTCACTGAAGGCGTCGCCAGTGCCACTCTCCCCTCGGCGTTCACGGTCGAATCGGGCATCTTCCCGGATGTGCACGTAGACCTCGTAGCGCCGGTTCGCGTGCCGCGGACGCGAGAACGCACGTACACGCTACTACTGCGCAACTCAGGCAACGTGGACGTATCCGGCACGCCCTACCTGGCCGGTATGCCTGCCGACGCCGAATGGCGGTTCGACGGGGCGGACTTCGACATGGGAAGCGAAGGGGCAGCAGCCTGGAGGCGGCTAGCCGTCATCGATGAGCGTGAGGGCGTAAACCTCGTCGCACTGCCGCCCGTCACGCTGACACCGGGAGCCACCCGCACCATCGACATTCATGTGGCCTTCCCCACCCCTGAGACCGTTCGCTTGATGGGTCTGTGGACCTACTGATCGGCGCCTTCCCGACACCCAAGACGCATATTCATGTCATGAAGATACTCCTCTACCTGTCCTTGCTCTGTGCGGCCACCCTCACGGCGTCGGCACAGCGCGTCGCCATCGACGCAAGAACGAACGAACGCGTCATCGTCGTCGAAGGCTGGTGGGGCGATCCCGACATCATCCCGTTCGACGACTACTTCGGTGACGATGCCGAGGCCATGGATGCCGTCTACCGTGTGGCTGAGGCTAACGCCATGCATGACGGCTTCCGGTGGGAGGCGAAGCTGCAGGGCATCGGAGCCGGTACCAATAACTCGTGCTGGGACGCCGCGAATAACATCATCACGGATGTAGACAGGTTCGACATGATGCACGATGGATATGAGATCCGAATGATCGGCACGCTCGGCACGAAGACGAACGCAATGAACCGCGTCGCGAACCGGGCAGAACAAGTCTACTGGTCGGGCAAGAATAAAGAGTGGCGGGAGGTCAGAGGCCACGACCCACTCGATCCGGAATCGTACGGCCATTCGCTGTCCGTCGTCCGAACACCCGACGGCGAGTATTACACCATCGACAACTGGATGGGCGGCATCAAGATGAAGCAGATCTATCCAATCGACGATGAGGCCTTCTACTTCTCCGACAACCCAGACGACACCGACCTCAACAAAGCCGGTTATCGCATTCACAGGACTGATGGACGCCCGTGGGAGGATCCGGAAAAGAAGCGAAAGGAAGAAGAGAGTGAGGAGGACAAGCCTTCACCTATCCCGCCGACGAGCGAGCCTACCGAGACCGAAGTTCTGACCTCGGCCGACCCAAACGACAAGCTCGGCGTACGCGGCGCGGGCGCCGAGCAGTACATCACGCCTGAAGGCCTCATGCGCTACATCATCCGGTTCGAGAACATGCCCGACGCGTCGGCGCCGGCACAGGAAGTGCTCGTGCGCGACACGCTGGACCTGCGCGTGCTCGATCTATCCACGTTCACACTCGGAGACTTTACGTACGGCGACCAGCGCGTGCGCGTCCCCTCCGGCCTGTCGGCATATTCGACGCGCGTTCCGCTCGACGACGGGCGTCTGGAGCTGCTGATCAGCGCCGCCCTCGTGCCGCAAACGGGTATCGTCACGTGGCGCTTCACAACACTCGATCCAGAGACGGAGGACCTCCCGTTCGATCCGCTCGATGGCTTCCTGCCTCCGAACCGTACCGCGCCCGAGGGCGAAGGCAGCATCGCCTTCACTGTCGCGCTGCGCGAGAATCTGGCGCATGGTACACGCATCCGAAACGAAGCTCGCATCTATTTCGACCTGAACGAACCGATCGACACGCCTCCCTGGACCAACACGCTCGATCTGACGGCGCCGTCAAGTCGCGTTACCGAGATAGCGCGAACGACGGCGGCGGATACGCTCTTCACCGTGCACTGGGACGGCGATGACGAGGGCTCCGGTATCCGCAGCTACGACGTGTACCGGGCAGTGAACGATGGGCCCTTCCTGCTATGGCACACGAACACGTCTGGCGTGGAGGCTCGGTTCGCCGGGCAACCAGACTCCACCTACGCCTTCTTCTCCATCGCCTACGATGCAGTCGGCAACGCCGAGCCCATGAAAACCGAAGCCGATGTGGTCACCGTCGTCTCGGCAAGACAGACACTCGCCGATCTCCCTTCCACCTACCGCCTCGATCAGAACTACCCCAACCCGTTCAACCCGCGGACCACGATTCGCTACGCCGTTCCACAACCCGGCCACGTCTCCATCCGCGTCTACGACATGCTCGGCCGCGAGGTCGCGCGCATCGTCGATACCGACCACCAGCCCGGCTGGTACGACACCTCGGTCAATGCCTCCAACCTTGCCAGCGGCGTCTACTTCTACCGGATGTCGGCCGGCACGTTCACCGAAACACGCCGCATGGTCGTCGTCCGATAGCTCAGTCCAGTATCAGCCGTGGTTGCCGGCCGATACGGGTTTATGTTTTGGGGAAGAACCGGGCTCCTGCTTCGCCACGCATTCCACGCCTCGGCCGGGACGACCCCGGCCGCGCCGCGCCCGGAACGCTCGTGCGCCCACCGCGGGACGCACGGAGACGAACGTCACAAGCGTTCCGACCGGCGCTGCGTCAAGGTGCTACGTCCGGCGAAGCATCCACCGGCATCGCACCGATGTCGTACGTCAGCGGGATCTCCGGCCCGAGCGGCAAGCCGAATGCAATCCACAACACGAGCGTCAGCGTGCTGAAGATGCCAAACAGGATCGAATACGGCAGCATCACCGAAATCAGCGTACCGATGCCCATCTCCCGCACATACTTCTGCGCGAAAACAATCACGAGCGGGAAGTACGGCAGCAGCGGCGTGATGATATTCGAGAACGAATCGCCGATGCGATACGCTGCCTGCGTCAGCTCGGGCGAGAAGCCGAGCAACATCAGCATCGGCACGAAGATCGGCGCAAGCACCGCCCACTTGGCCGAGGCACTCCCCACGAAAAGGTTGACGAACCCCGTCACGATGACAAATCCGACAACCAGCGGGAGGCCGGTGAAACCGATCGCCTGCAAACCGCTCGCCCCGCTGATCGCCACAATGCTCCCCAGGTTCGACCAGTTGAAGAGCGCAATGAAGTGCGCCGCCGCAAACGCCAGTACGATGTAAAGCCCCATGTCAGACATCGACTCGGCCGTCATCTTCACCACCTGCTTATCGCTCTGGATCTGCTTCGTCACGATGCCATAAACCAGCCCGGGGATGA
>CAZRTY010000200.1:0-4151 GCA_964603055.1 uncultured Rhodothermales bacterium
AGGTTCTGGGAGACGATGCGCGATCCCTTCCTTCCCATAAAGGAGGAGGAAATGAACTCGCCCGGCTTGTGGGACGTGCTTGGCAAAGCGCTCGAGGAGGATGGCACGCTCGAAGAGCAGCTCATCCAGCGCCTCGCTGCCTCGCTCTGGGGTAACCGGATCGATATGAGCATGGAGCAGGTTGCCGCGCAAGGCACCGAAGCGCACGAAGACCATTTGCTCGACGACGACCTGCCCGAGGTCGCTGAGTGGCTCATCAAGCATCCGGCGCCTGTCCATTTCATCATGGACAATGCGGGCACGGAGCAAGCACTCGATCTCGATCTCGCGGATCTGATGCTTCGCAAGAACATCGCGACGCAGGTTGTGCTGCACGTCAAGATGCAGCCGACGCTGGTCAGCGACGTCATACCGGCGGATATCCACCGGCTGATCGAACTCATGGACGGACGCGGTGGCGATATGCGTGCACTCGCTCAGCGGTTGACCCAGCATCTCGAGAGCGGCCGCCTGCGCGTGGTGCCCGATTTCTTCTGGACGGGTCCTGATATGATGTTTGAGCTGCCTCCGTATCTCTTTCGGTCGATGGAAGGGGGATCGCTCATTATCTCCAAGGGCGATCTCAACTACCGTCGTATCAGCAACGATGCCATCTGGCCCGCTGGTGTGTCGCTCGAACAAGCGCTCGGCACGTTCCCGTCGCCGTTGCTAGCACTCCGGACGCTCAAGAGCGACACGATTCTCCGGCTGAGCGCCGAGCAGATGAAGCAGATGGACGCCGACGATCCCGAGTGGAGAATCAACGGCCGCTACGGAGTCGCTCAGTTTGGGCGATTCGGTCAAACCGAAGTGTAGGCACGCCGGGGATCCACGGTCAAAACTCCAGGCAGACGTTCATCGCCTGCGCTTGATCATGTTCTTATGGGGGACTCGGTTGGCGGATCGACCGATGAGGCCTCCGCGGGGCGCGTGGGGATGAGGAGGCTGCGCTGTCGCACCGTCGAGCCAATGACCAGAGCGGCGCTGATCAAGACGACGTTTTTGATAATGTACTGCCCTTCGATGGTGAGTCCGTAGGGGAAGACGGTGAACACCCAGTCGGGTAGCAGAACGATAGGCGCCATCGTGCCCGGCATCTGCAGGAACAGCAGGAAGATGGTGGCACGGAGCGCCCGGCCCGTGATGAATCCGAGCCCGATCAACATTTCCCAGATGGCCAGTACGATCAAAAAGCCGCGGCCGGGGAGGAACGGTACCGTTGCCTTGACGAGTTCCTCGGCGGGGCTCAAGCCGGGAAAGAGCTTCAGTGCGCCGAACCAGAAGAATACAACACCAAGCGCGATGCGCAGAAAGATTAGTCCGTGACGCGCCATCCAACGCGTCATCATGAGATCGAAACGGTCGATGCGGTACTCCAGATTGTTGCGGCTCATCGTCACGTGAGGCTGATGGAACTCCGCTATTGTATGCGCGAATCGGAATTCAGGCCGTCGAATCTTTGACCAATTGGATGCCCACGGCTGTTCTTGGACCATCCGATCGAATCCCCGCACCCAAAAGCGTGTTCATCCGCACCGATCGGAGGCCCAGGGATGAGGTTTCATCAAAGAACCTCTCTGGGCACGCCGATTATCTAGCCCGGGAATGTTATATTTCGGGCTACCCTGCTCCGTGCCATGCGCGCGGGGCATACTCATCTATCACTTCGAGTATCCCACAGGGATCCATGCCGAACAGAAAGAACACGTACGAGCTTACGTACATCGTTAACGCGGTGTTGAACGACGACCAGATCAAAGGCGTCGTCAACCGTATCGCCGAGTACATCAAGGAAGAAGGCGGTACAATCCACGATGCGGATGAATGGGGCACACGTCGCCTCGCCTACCCGATCCGCAAGAAGCGCAATGGGTATTACGTCAACCTGGTTTTTGACGCCCCGCCTTCGTTGATCGCTCGCCTGGAGCGCATGCTCGAAATCGACGACGACATCCTCCGCTACCTCACGCTGAAGATGGACGCCGCCATGATCGAGCATCATGAGAAGGTGAAGGCGCAGGGCATTGCCGACCGGCGTGAGGCCGCGGCTGCGGCAGCGAAAGCAGCGGCTGCGTCAGACGACGATGAGGACTCTGACGACGACGATGATGAGGACGAGGATTAATCCTCTGCCGTTCGAACCCAGGAAACGATAAAATTAGCTCATACCCATGTCTGAAGAGAATCGATTCGACACGCGCGACATCAAGTATGTCGACTTCAAGGATACGGACCTACTCAAGCGGTTCATTAACGAGCAGGGCAAGCTGCTTCCCCGGCGCGTAACCGGCGTCTCAGCGAAGTTCCAGCGCAAGCTCACCCGTGCGGTCAAGCGCGCTCGTCTACTCGCCCTGCTGCCGTTCGTCGAGGAAAACGTACGGTAAGCCGGGTCGTCCACCGTTATCGAACCGATATTGATATGAAAGTCATTCTCAAGCAAGACCACGAAAAACTCGGCGCCGCCGGCGAGGTCGTAAACGTGAAGGACGGCTTCGGCCGCAACTATCTCATCCCCCGCGGCATCGCCGTACTTGCTACGCCTAGCCGGATCAAGCAGTACGAAGAAGAAGTACGCCAGGCGGCTCGCAAACGCGCACAGGCTCGCGAGGGAGCCGTGGCTCAGCAGCGCGAACTCGAGAAGATCGAGATCCCGATCATGGTCAAGGTTGGCGAGGAAAACCGCATCTTCGGTACTGTGACCACGCAGCAGATTGCTGTGGAACTGGCTAAGCGAGGATTCGAGATCGATCGTCGCGATATCTCCATCGATGAAGATATTCGTCTGGTGGGTGTCTATACCGCGTCGGTCCGTGTGTACGAAGACGTCACGGCGAGCGTCAAGATTAATGTGATGCCGGAAGCCTGAGCCACTCAGGTTGTCAGAATAGCAAAAGGCCCTCCGCCGATAGTGGCGAGAGGGCCTTTTTGTATTAAGGGTGATGTCAGGCTGAGCTTACTCGAGCGAAGCGGTGCCCGGACGTGGCATCGACGTTGGCGGATACGGATGCGTCGTTCCGTTACCGTTCAGATCGATCCGTGCTGACTGGACGCGGGCGCGAAGCTCAGCAATGGACTCAGCGATGTCGTCCCGTGCAGACTCGAAGTCCTCAGCGGATTCAGTCTCGAGTTCGGCGAGCTGCTCCTGGATCTCGTCGCGGTCGTCGTTCAGCGAGTGAACATCCGCATCGGCGAAGAAAGGCTCGCCGGTCAGGCCATCGCTGCGCGGACGATCAAGACCCGTAGCGTCGTCTCCGACAGGCGGGGCTTCACGATCGCGCGCGAGCGGCTGGTCATGCTGGGCCGACGCATCGGTTTCAGGGCGGGTCGCATCCTGAGCGCGCGTACCATCGCCGGCGCGAGTGCCGTCCATCGAACTACGGCGCGTCAGCGACTGGAGATCGCTGTCGATCTCATTGATGCGCGTGCGCACTTCGGCGACAAACTCGGACCGTTCATTGATGGTCTTCAGCCGAAGCTCTTCGACGTCAGCGTCGAGCGACTCAAGGCGTGATCGCACGTTGGTAAGGTTACCGGTGGTTCCGGTCGACATGTCGTTCGCGGCCTGAAGATCGTTTCGGATCTCGGCACGACGATCACGCAGATCGGCAAGATCATCGGTGACGTCTTCACCGGACTGCTGGGCACGGGCCTGCAGGTCTTCCATGTTGCGGTCGACGTCATCGAGCCAGGCCTGCAGCTCCTGTCGCTGCATCTGGTCGTTCATGTCAACCCCAACCGTATCCGACGCGGCGAAGTCCTCCGTCGACGTGCGAGGCTCGCACGCTGCAAGGACGAGCAACGGTACGATTAAAAGGAATAATGGTATTCGTTTCATGTTAGTAGTTAGGCTTGTCTATGTTGAATCTGCCAGTTAGACTCGGCGTCCCTGAAGCAGATTGACGATCAAGACGATTACGGCAATAACGAGGAGGATGTGAATCCAGGCGCCGATATTACCTATGAATCCGAGTAACCAGAGGATTACCAGGATGATGATAATTGTCCAAAGCATTGGCACCTCCTTTGTATGAGGATGTCTATTTCCAGTGGGTGAGAGTGACAGGTCATTCTGTCAAGTGCCGTCCAACATGAGCTATAAAATCGGTGTTCCA
>CAZRTY010000201.1:0-4147 GCA_964603055.1 uncultured Rhodothermales bacterium
CCGCGGCCAAGCAGGCGCCGTTCGTTCTCGAGGCCGAGGTACTTGGCCGATGCTCCCGTCGATATGATCACCGTCTGAGCGATAAGCGTCTTCTCATCATCGACGACCAGCTTGAACGGCCGCTCGGACAAGTCGACACGCGTGACGGTGCCATATCGGATGTCCGCTCCGAAGCGGCGTGCCTGCTGTTCGAAGAGCTGCATCATCTCCGGACCCATGATGCCGTCGGGGAAACCGGGGAAGTTCTCGACATCGGTCGTCGTAACGAGCTGGCCGCCCGGCTCGGGCCCCTGATACACGATGGGCTCGAGGTTGGCGCGCGCAGTGTACAGCGCGGCGGTGAATCCGGCCGGACCACTCCCCACGATGACGACCTGTGCCTGTTCAGCATCCGAAAAATCGAAGCCCGAAAGATCGTTGTTTGAATTGGTGCCGGTAACGTTCATGGTCTTGCTGAAGAGCGATGGGTTCGGCCGAGCGTCGTTGCCGGTCGGCCTAAAACTAAGTAATCGTGACAAGGCGGAGCCGATGAGTCACCGTGCTCCGCCTATGCGTCACAATCAGGAATCACATCAGAGAAGCTCAATGCACGCGATTACGCGGCCGCCACAGTCAGCGCTTCGAGCTTCTCAGTGAGGGTGCGCTTAGGAGCGGCTCCGATCTGCTGTTCGACAACTTCGCCGTCTTTGAAGAAGAGCAGCGTCGGGATCGACCGAATGCCGTACTGAGCGGCTACGCGTGCGTTGGCGTCAACGTCGACTTTGCCGACTTTCGCCCGGCCTTCGAACTCTGAGGCAAGCTCTTCAATCGTCGGCGCGATCATGCGGCACGGGCCACACCAGGTCGCCCAGAAGTCAACGAGAACCGGTACATCCGAATTCAGGACTTCGTCCTTAAAGTTGTCGTCGGTAAGCGTCACGTACTTAACGTCTGCAGCCATTTCTATCGTTGTTTTTATATGGTGATGTCGATATGTGTCGCCAGTGGAACGAACGTTACAAACAGGCCGCACGCCTTCGAGTTTCGATGGGATGTGACGCCCCGGGGAAGTCCGATCGCAGTGGCCAGGAGGAAAGCGTGCTCGTCTTCCCAGAACCTCCTCAACCCACCATCCGGCTCGGAATGCTTTCGTGATACGGCGCGGCTAATCGGGCGATGTCAGTGTCAACGACATTCTCACCATCGAGCGTCACGCGGAAACGATCGGCGACGACGGTGCCGAGCCAGGTGGCTTCTGCGCCCTGCTTCCAGACGAAGTCAGCGAAGTTCTCGGCCAGATCTGCCGGCACGGTGACCACCACGCGCGATTGGGCCTCTCCGAATAGAACGGCATCGCGGCGCACACCTTCCGCATTGAGTTCGAGATTGGCGCCCAGACCCTCCGCGAAGATGGCTTTTTCGGCGAGGCACGTCAGGAGACCGCCGTCCGATACATCGTGCGCGCTCTGGATAAAGCCGCCCTGGATCGCAGCGAGCAACGCCGAGATGACCGATTTCTCTTCGTCGATTTCGAAGTGCGGAGCATCGCCGGCTGTCCGACCATGAATCGAGGCGAGGTACGTCGAGCCGCCGATATCATTTTTGTGGCGCCATCCCTGAGGAGAGATCAGGAAGACCACATCGCCTTCGTTCTTGAAGCCCGACGTCGTAACGTGCTTCAAGTCGTCGACAAGGCCTAGCATGCCGATGGTCGGTGTCGGGAAGACGGCGCCTTCCGGGCTCTCGTTATAGAACGAGACGTTTCCGCCCGTCACCGGTGTTTCGAACGCACGGCAGGCCTCGCCCATTCCTTTGATGACCTCGGCGAACGTCCAGTAAACTTCAGGCTTGTACGGATTGCCGAAGTTGAGGCAGTTGGTCACGGCAAGGGGGCGTCCACCGGCGCAGGCAACGTTGCGCGCCGATTCGGCTACCGCAATCTGCGCGCCGCGGCGGGGGTTGAGATACACGTATCGGCCGTTGCAATCGACCTGAACGGCCAGCGCACGGTTGGTGCCTTTCACCCGGATTACGGCCGCGTCAGTCGGACCCGGGCCGGCGATCGTGTTTGTCCGAACCGTCTTATCGTACTGGTCGAAGATCCATTCCTTCGACGCGATGTTGGGGTCGCCAAGTAGAGACAGCAGCGTCTGGTCGACGTCGGCCGCGGCGACATCATCAATCGAGTCGATGTCAAAAGCAGCCGTCTCATCCAGATATGATGGCCGCCTGGTCTCGCGGGTGTACACGGGAGCACCACCTCCTAGCACCAGATGCTCCGCGGGTACGTTGGCCACCTCTTCGTCATGCCACATCACGCGAACGCGGCCGTCATCGGTGACCTCCCCGATGTTCGCAATGTGGAGGTCCCACTTATCGAACACGGCATGTAGCTCGTCTTCCCGTCCTTTCTCGCACACGATGAGCATCCGCTCCTGGCTTTCGGAGAGCATGATCTCGTACGGCGTCATGCCCTCTTCCCGCATCGGAACCCGCTCGATATGCAGGATCATGCCCGACTCACCTTTGGCGCTCATCTCGCATGAGGAGCACGTGATGCCCGCAGCGCCCATATCCTGAATCCCAACGACGGCGCCTGTGGCTATGGCTTCAAGCGTCGCCTCGAGCAATAGCTTCTCGGTAAAGGGGTCGCCGACCTGGACATTGGGCCGATCGGCTTCGGTATTTTCAGAAAGCTCCTTCGACGAAAACGTGGCGCCATGAATCCCGTCTCGGCCCGTCGTCGAGCCTACGATGAACACGGGGTTGCCAACACCGATGGCGATTGCCGAGGCCGTATCGCCCGCTTTTACGACGCCAACGCTCATCGCATTGACGAGCGGGTTTCCTTCGTAGCTCTTGTCGAAGTACACCTCGCCCGCAACGGTGGGCACGCCAAAGGCATTGCCATAATCACCGATGCCGCGCACCACGCCGTCGAGCAAGAAGCGAACACGCGGGCTCTCGAGCGGGCCGAACCTGAGCGAGTTGAGTGAGGCGATCGGGCGGGCACCCATCGTAAAGATGTCGCGCTGGATGCCACCTACACCGGTGGCAGCGCCCTGGTAAGGCTCAACGGCCGACGGACTGTTGTGCGACTCAATTTTGAACGCCGCCGCAAGTCCATCCCCAATATCAACGAGCCCCGCGTTCTCCTCTCCGGCGTCCACGAGCAGCGCGCCGCCTTCGCGCGGCAACGTCTTCAGTTGGGCGATAGAGTTCTTGTACGAGCAGTGCTCGCTCCACATCACCGAATAAATACCGAGCTCGACGAACGTCGGCGTTCGGCCGAGTTTCTCGACGATCCAGCCGTATTCCTCTTCGTTGAGGCCGTGATCGAGGGCGAGTTGGAGGTTGACTTCTGGCTCGTTCTGCGTAACTGGCATGGGATAATCCGCGGAAATGTCCGGACGACGATGCCGCCAATGGCGGGGCAGTAGACTGAATTCGGGAAGCCCGTAAGATACGGCGTTAGCCCTAATGTCCGTTGCGGTGTGAAGGCGTAGCGCAACAAGCGTTGATAAAGATCTGGTGCACCGGAAGTGCCGAACCCGATATGTGGCGATGGGTGCTGTGTTTGCAGTACCGTTGCAGCCGATCGAGGCCGCGTCTCATAGTTTTCGACGGCTCATTTACCTCGCCTCCGGAATCATCGCAAGATGGCGTCCTCCGGAATCATCGCGACCTCAATTCTCATTTATTCGACTATGCTTCAGGGCTTCGTACGGCTGGGACTGTTGGCGCTCTTCCTCATGACACTTGCCGCATGCGGTACGGCGCGCGAGCCGCTCCTTCGTCCGGAGCCGATCGGCAATCTGCCGCCCGTGCAAGAGGTGGACGGGGAGCTCGCGATTTCGCTTGCATATCCGCCGCCCAATCAGGTTCGCCCGAACGTTGACTCGACGTTTGTTTTTGGGAGTGTAGGCACCGGCCGTGCTCGCCTATCGATTAACGGCGAGCGCGTGCCTGTCGCGCCGAATGGCGGTTTCCTGGCGTATGTTCGCATCCCGCGGGACGGCGTCTATCGGCTCGAGGCCGAGGCGAATGGTGCCCGCGACGCAATGACGTACACCTACCGCGAGCCGGAGCGGCGCACACCGCAACCGACACTCGTTTCGCCGCCGCGCGTTGCCGTGGTGTCGAACGAAGGGAGAGACCGTATCGACAC